>CAJPSJ010000111.1 GCA_905373295.1 uncultured Campylobacter sp.
TTTTTGACGCGCTTAGCGCGAAAAACGAATGCGTCATCACTTCGCGCACGCCAAGGCAAATTCCGCATTTTGTAAGCGTGAGCGAGGCACTGGAGTGCGAAGCGCTCGTTTTCGCGCTCGCGGCACAGCAAACCGCGCAGTGGCTGGATCAAAATTTCACCTACAAAAATCAAAAAATTCTAGTCGCTTCCAAGGGCATCGACGCCGCAAGCGGCAGGTTTTTGAACGAAATTTTTGAATCTCACGTCGCACGCGGCAATCTTGCTTATCTATCAGGTCCGTCGTTTGCCACCGAAGTCATGCAGAAGCTGCCTTGCGCGCTCGTCGTAAGCTCGTGTAACGAAAATCTAGCCGAGCTTTTCGCAAGTGCCTTCCCTGCCTACATCAAGACCTACACGAGTGGTGATATCATCGGCGCAGAGGTGTGCGGCGCGTATAAAAACGTCATCGCTATCGCTAGCGGCGTTTGCGATGGACTTGAGCTCGGAAATAACGCTAGAGCGAGCTTGATCGCGCGCGGCATCGTAGAGATCGCGCGCTTCGGTAAGTTTTTCGGCGCGCGAGACGAGACCTTTTTGGGCTTAAGCGGCGTGGGCGATCTGTTTTTGACCGCCTCGAGCGCGCTATCGCGAAACTACCGCGTGGGATTAGGGCTTGCGCGTGGCAAAGGGCTTGAGGAAATTCTGCGCGAGTTGGGCGAGGTCGCCGAGGGTGTGGCTACAACCGAAGCGGTCGTAAATATCGCAACAAAGCACAAAATCTACGCTCCGATCGCTACCGAGGTCGCGCAAATTCTGCGTGGCAAGGACGTAAGAGCGAGCCTGAAGGATCTGCTGCGCAAAAAATAGCCGTACGACGGAATTCTTTCGCTAAATTTTAGTGATAAATTTGGCCTGCATAGTTTTGATTTATCCGCTATGTTTGTGGAATTTAGTTGCTGGTTTGTGGATTCCGGTCGTTTTTTGTTTGGATCTGTTTACGCAGCTTTGCCTGATAATTTTATGGGCTTGATTTTCGCTTTGCTGCTTCGCGCATCTGATACGACGTAAAATCACAGCAAAATGGCGCTTGTATATCTTGTATATGATGTGGCGTAGTGGCTTTGACTTAAAATTTCGTTAATTTTAAAACATTTAAGGTAGGTCGCAGGTAGTTGGCGGCTAAGAGTGGAGCAGGCTGCCCGTCTGCAACCGGGTAGGTCAAAATTTTTGATGTGTCAGGTTTAAAAATTAAAGCGTAGTATTTTTTCTTTAGATGAGGCGGAAATGAGCCTAATGGAAGGAGCGCAATCGTATGCTTTGGATGGAATTTGCGGTAAAATGAGGCAGAAAGGCATAAATTTTGAAAATATTCAAGACAGATGATGTGTAGTTTCGATAAATTTTTAGTGCTTGCAAAGAAGCGGACTTGTTCATCCGCGACTGCAGCAAGTTAAATTTTACAGAATGTCGGTGTATTATAAATTTTAATACAGGAGCCAAGGCGAAGGATCGCGAGATGGATTTAAGGGTTGCGACGTAAAAATTTAGCGAAGATAAGGCATATGGTCTATCAAGCTAAATTTTTACTAGCTCCGTTAAAGACGCTCGCGAGGCAAGCCGCAAAGATAAAAGAGGAGAATATGGAAAAATACGAAGGCTACAATCTTAGGCTACGCGACGCTCTCGTCGGCGTGCAGTTTCTATTCGTCGCGTTCGGCGCGCTCGTGCTGGTGCCGATATTAACGGGGCTTGATACGTCCGTGGCGCTGTTTACGGCGGGCATCGGCACGCTGCTGTTTCAGCTCATCACGCGCAAAAACGTTCCGCCGATCTTTCTTGCGTCTAGCTTCGCGTTCATCGCGCCGCTAAGCTTTGGCGTGAAAGAGTGGGGCATCGCCGCGACGATGAGCGGAGTGATCGCGGCAGGACTTTTTTACGTGGTTCTGAGTCTGCTCATTAGGCTCAAAGGCGAGGGCTTTTTGCATAAAATTTTACCGCCCGTAGTCGTCGGTCCCGTCATCATGACGATCGGCCTCATCCTCTCGCCCGCAGCCGTAAATATGGTCATGGGCAAGGGTAAAGAGGCGCTTTACACGCAGGGGCAGTCGCTTACCATCGCGCTCATCTCGCTCTCAGCCGTCATCGTCGTTATGATGTTTGGCCGCGGCATGCTGCGCCTCGTGCCGATACTTTGCGGCATCGCGGCTGGGTACTGCGCGTCGCTGTTTGTCGGCATCGTGGATTTTACGCCGATTTTAAATGCGCCGTGGTTTGTGCTGCCGCATTTCACCGCGCCGGTTTTTAAGCTCGAAGCCGTAATCTACATGGTTCCTATCGCCATCGCGCCCGCGATCGAACACATCGGCGATATGCTTGCGATCAGCAACGTCACGAAGGAAAATTTCCTCAAAAATCCGGGACTTAAAAGCACGCTTCTAGGCGACGGGCTCGCGACGTCGCTGGCAGGCTGCTTTGGCGGACCGCCAAACACCACCTACTCCGAGGTCACGGGCGCGGTTAGCATCACGAAGGCCTACAATCCCGCCATCATGACCTTTGCCGCGCTTACTGCGATACTGCTAGCCTTCGTGGGCAAGCTCGGCGCCGCGCTCTCCACGATCCCCGCTCCCGTCATCGGCGGCATCATGCTGCTGCTTTTCGGTATCATCGCTAGCGTGGGCATGGAAACGCTCATAAAAAACAGCGTGGATCTGGCCGAGCCGCGCAATATGATCATCGTCGCGCTCATCTTCGTCTGCGCGATCGGCGGTATGGTGCTGGACTTCGGCGCGATGAGCTTTAGCGGCGTGGGACTTGGCGCGATTATCGGCATCACGCTAAATTTGGTGCTGCCAAAGACCAAGCATTTTGAGGGGTACTAAGTTAAATTTGCGCGGAGCTTGCGTAGTTCCGCGGGTGCGGGTAAATTTGAGCTGAGGTTTTGGCGTCAAATTTGATGGGGCTTTGTAAATTTACCTGCGGCTTTTCGCCGCCAAATTTACCGCACCTAAATTTTAAAATTTCCCTGCAAACGCTTTTAAATTTCTAACGTTTTAAACTGGCAAGATATATAATTGCCTTATGAAAAAGGCGAATAATTTAAGCAAATTTGATAAAAAGGCGCTAAAGCTACTCTTTGCGGTACTTTTCGTGCCGCTCTTCGTCTCGCTCGTTTTTATCTATGAGCTATCGGTGTATGATAGCTCGCGCGAGCTGCCCGCGGACGCGCAAAAGATCGGCCGCAGCGATTACTACAACATCGGCGGCAAAATTTATCTACGCTCTTGGAATCTCGCTCCCTACGAGCTAGAGGGCGGTGCGGACGTGGCGAGCTTTCGTGCGCTTGATGCCGGCAGATACTCCTACGCAAACGTCGGTATGGACGCTAGCCGCGTATTTTGCGGCGCTCGCAAGATGTCGGGGCTGGATCCCGCCCGCACGCAAAAGATCGGCGCGCGATACTACAGCGACGGGCGCGTGAGCTACTTCTGCTCGGACGTCACGCAGCGCACAGGCGGCGCGATAAGCTACATTTACAAGGTATTTTTCCATGCGTTCGGGCTCTCCAAATGGCCGCAGGAGTACAACTACCCATACGCTAGACTCGATACTAGCGCGCCCATCTCGCCTCTGACGGATAGCCCTTACGTCGCAACCGACGGCGAGCGGGTATTTTACGAGGGTAAAATTTTAGCGGGTGCGGATGCAAAAAATCTAAAACAGATAAGGCTAAAAATCATACACGAAGACGGCCCAGGCTCGCCCGCGCACTTTCGCCCGGTCGATCGGTGGCTAAGCGACGGACGCAGCGTCTATGCGGACGGCGAGAGGCTAAATTTCACGCCTAGCGAGCAGATGTATCTCGTGGAGCCAAACGCCGGCATAGAGTTTCTTTTTGATCCCGCTACGGGCGCGGTGCTGATGAACGGCGAGAGATTTGATGCCGCAAACGAGCCCTATACGCCGCTAAATTTTCAGAGCGGACATCAAGAATACATGCTGTTTGCGAGCAAAAACGGCATATTTTATCTAAGCAAGGATAAAATTTTAAATCGTCCGCGCGGCAGCGGCGCCGAGGGCTGGCTCAAAGACGCGTTTTGGTACGTTTATTATAAATTTGGCGCAGACGCCAGCCCGCTAAGCGCGCTAAAAAGGGCGGGCGACAATCCGTTTAAAGGCGCCGTGCGGCAGATCTCGGAGAAGCTTTTTAAGGACGACGCGGGGTTTTACTATCTAAATTTTTACTCGCATAGCGTTTACGTCACGGGTCGCAGCGGCAGGCATCTGGATAAGCGGACAAATTTCATCGAGCTGCGAAAGATCACGCTAGACGTGCACGACGGTGAGGTGATGGCGCAGATAGCAGACGAGGCGGCGCGAAACCCCGAGATGTCGCAGCTGATCTTTAGCGCGCAGGACGTGGAGTATGAAAACGGCGCGGCCTTTTATATGTATTGCCTCGCGGGGGTTTTATTGCTTGGAGCTTGGATTTATAATTATCTTAGAAAGCGCAGCTTGCGGCGCGGCTAAATTTAGCGGCGCTACGGAAGATAAATTTAGAGCGAGACAAAAATACTGACGTCGTGTTATCCAGCGCGCTCTTGGCTACAGAAGGTAAATTTTAAGAGCGGGACGGCACGGCGGAGCAGTAAATTTAGATAGTGTTGCGGTTGTCGGCGCGGCAATCCGGCAAAATTTATGGGTGCTGCGATTGCGGGTACGGCAGTGCGGCAAGCGGGATGCGATTGAATGTATGTCAAAGTTTGCCGGTGCCGAGTTGTTGGTTTGTCAGCGCGCAGTAAACTCGCAAGTTCGCATACGGCAAATTTAAACTTTGCGTGTAAATTTCTCCGTTGGAGTTTGAAACTTTTTATAGAGTGGCAATTTTCTCCACTCCATTGGTGTAAATTTCTCCGTTTGAGTTTGAAACACTCGTAAAGTTGCTCTAGCTTTAATGAAAGCTTGGGTGTAAATTTCCTCCGCTGGGGTTTGAAACTGGCTATCACCCATGGAGTGCGTCCATTCGGCAATGTGTAAATTTACTCTGTTGGAGTTTGAAACCTACGGATTTTAAATCTTAAGCCCATAAAAATCGGCGTTTTAAGCACTACCGCATTTTACTGTGCCTTAATTTGCGCCCTGTCTGATAAAATTTAGACTGAAAAATACATTATTGACAGCTCTGGATTAACACTTTATGTGGTTTTTAGTTCGTCGTGCGCTCAAGATTGATCCATCGAAGCCAAAGCCCGACTATCTATAGTTTTAAATTTGCCGGGCGTTCAAAGAGTAAAAAGAGTAAATTATATCGGTGTTTTGCCCTAGCTCTCGATATAGGTTTTGAGTTTGCGGCCGATCTTTGGGTGCTTTAGCTTTTTGATCGCCGAGCTTTCGATCTGGCGGACGCGCTCGCGAGTGATGTTGAGCTCCTTGCCGATCTCTTCGAGCGTGCGGTCGCTCTCGTCGTCAAGCAGTCCGAATCGCATGCGGATTACCGTGCGCTCGCGGTCGTTGAGCTGTTCCAAGATATCATCGATCTGCTCTTTTAGGTCGGATTTTAAAATTTGTTCAATCGGTGAAACCGAGCTTTTATCTTCGACGAAATCGCCGAATTTGCCGTCGTCCTCGTTTCCGATCGGCGCTTCTAGGCTGATCGGCTCCTTTGTGATTTTGATAACCTGCTTTACCTTATCGACGCTAAGTCCTACTTCTTGCGCGATGACGTTGATATCGGGCTCCTTGCCGCCTTCTTGCATATATTTGCGCGTGATTTTATTAATTCGATTTATCGTCTCGATCATATGGATCGGGATGCGGATCGTGCGAGCTTGATCGGCGATGGCGCGCGATATCGCCTGGCGGATCCACCACGTCGCGTATGTCGAAAATTTATAGCCGCGCTTGTATTCAAATTTATCCACCGCCTTCATGAGTCCGATATTGCCCTCTTGGATGAGGTCTAAAAACGGCAGTCCGCGGTTGGTGTAGCGCTTGGCGATGGAGACGACCAAGCGCAGGTTGGACTTCGCCATGCGCGCCTTTGCATTGTCGCTGATGCGCTTGCCGCGCTTGATCTGCTCTAAAATTTCTTTCAGCCGCTCGGGCTCGAGGTTGAAGCTTTTTTTGCTTGCCTCTTTTGTCAAAAAGAGCTTTTTTATATCGACGTAGGTCGAGACCATCGTAGCTTCCGGCACGCGCGCGATAATGTCGTCTTTGCTAAGCTTTGTGATATCTTTTAGGATTTTTTTGTGATTTTCGCGCAGTTCGGCGCTAAACATCGGCAGCTTGTACTCTAAGCGTTTGAGCTCCTTTTCAAAGCCCTCGTCGCTTTTTAGCGCGGTCTCCATCGATTTTACGATCTCGGTGATGAGCTTGCTGGTTGGGCCCAGATCCATGAGCTTTTCTTTTAAAATCTTCTTTTTAAACGCCAAGTTTAGCTTCGATAAAATTCCCTTACTCTGCTTAATCGCCTCGGCGTTTTTCTCGGCAAATTTCATCCAGTCCTTTTTGGCTTTTTCAAGAGCCTTGAAGCTTTCGATGACCTTTAGAGCGCGCTTATCGTTCTTTCTAGAGCGCCTTTGCTTCGCCTCGTCCGCGCTCTCCTCATCCTCCTCGTCGTCGTAATCCTCCTCCGATAGTTCCTCTTCGTCCTCCTCTTCACCCTCTTCGTCGCTGTCGTCAAAGCTCTTGAAAAGCTCCTTGACGCGGCGTTCGCGGTTGATTAGCGGCTCTTTATAGTCTAAAATAAAGTCTATTAAGTACGGCACCGAGCAAAACGCGTCGA
>CAJPSJ010000112.1 GCA_905373295.1 uncultured Campylobacter sp.
ATTTTTAAAATTTTTAAGGAGAGTTTATGGGCATTATGGAATTTTTGGCGCATTACGTGGATTACATTATCTTTGCGATCCTCGGATTTATGAGCTTTTTAGTCGTGTGGTTTACTATCGAAAGGCTGCTTTTTTATTCGAAGGTTAAGGCGAGCGATTACAAAAGCAAAGCGCTATATGAAGAGGCTCTGACAAAAAATTTAACGACGCTTTATATTGTTTATTCAAATGCCCCGTACATCGGTCTTTTAGGTACTGTTATTGGCATTATGATCACATTTTTTGATATGAGCACTGCAAGCGGTATCGATACCAAGGCTATCATGCAAGGTCTTTCGCTTGCCCTTAAAGCTACCGCTACCGGTCTAGTCGTCGCCGTACCTACGCTTATCATCTACAATGGTTTCGTCCGCAAAGTTGATGTGCTTCTAAATCGCTACGATGAGGTTAAATAAATGAGCATTCCTAGACGAGACGGGCTAAATATCGTCCCGTTCATCGACATTATGCTGGTGCTGTTAGCGATTGTGCTTAGTGTCTCGACTTTCATTGCGCAGGGGCATATTAAGGTAAATCTTCCATCTTCTTCAAGCTCGCAAAATCCGCAAGAGGATAAAAAAGTTACCATCAAAGTAGATAGCGAATCTAAAATTTATCTAGACGATGTCGCAATAAGCGAGGATGAGCTTGAGAAAAAAATTGCCGCGCTCGATAAAAACGATCTTGTCGTGTTGAAAAACGATAAAGACTCGAAATTTTCCTCTTTCATTTCGATCATGGATGTCCTAAAAAAGGCGGGCCATGAAAAATTTGCGATCGTGACCGAAAAAGAGCAATGAATAAAGATAGCGCAATAGGCTTCATTGTATCTTTGGTGCTGCATTGCATCATCGCTGTGGGTGTTTTTGCTCTTTTATCGTCGGCACCGAAGCCGCCTAGCATGCCCGATATGATAGCCTTTTCCATCGATAGCATAATGGATGAGGCCAAGCAGGGCGATATCTCCGATGAACCCAATATCCCGCCTCCTTCCGATCAGTCCGAACCGGATCCTGAGCCAGAGCCCACTCCGCCGGAGCCCGAGCCCGAACCGGAACCAACTCCGCCTGAGCCGGAGCCAATACCGGAGTCCGAGCCGATTCCTGAACCGGAGCCTATACCAGAGCCCGTAATCGAAAAACCAAAACCGGTCGAAAAGCCCAAGCCAAAGCCGGTAGAAAAACCAAAACCGATCGAAAAACCTAAGCCGAAAAAAGAGCATAAAGTTCAAAGCAGCGATAGGAATTTAACGGCAAAATTTGACCCCACAAAGCCTATTTCGCTGGGTAGCGGCGGGGGCGGCGGCTCTAGTAGTGCAGGTGGTGGTAGCGACGCTATAACAAGCCGCGGAGATCCTAGCAATAGCGATGTCGGCAAGAAAATTTTCGCCATCATTTCTCGCTACGCGCAGTCGCACTACCCTAAAAATGCGCAACGTATGCGTAAAATCGGCGTCGTAGGCGTGCACTTTACCTATACGGCAAGTGGCGATGTTAAGGGTCTTCGCGTTACGTCTTCTTCGAATGTCGATTCGCTTGATGAGGGCGCATTAAGCGCAGTTGAGCGCACAAAAGGTAGCTTTCCAAAGGTCGAGAAAGATATGGAATTTAACTTTAGCATAAAATATACGCTAAATTTTAATTAGCCTTAAAGCTTCTACTAAAACTTCTGCCGGAGCGGTAAAATTTTAAAATTTTACCGCCCTTGCCGCTTTATCTTAGCTCGCAAAATTCCATCTTGGCAAAGTGAAATTTTAAAATCTGCCTCTCTTGCTGTGCTTCTACTGCTCCGCCGCATGAGCTTTTATAAACGGATTGGCGCCGTGAAATTTAAAATTTAAACGTAGAAAATTATGTCTTTTTAAATTTAGCCAAGCAAGCATCATAAAGCGTTAAAATTTTAAATTTAAGCTGCGAAATTGCTAGGAAATTCCACTGATTTTAATGGAATTTTTACTATAATTTCGTATGAAATTTAAAAGATTAAAGGAAATTTATGATAGACGTTTACGACTTGGCGGTGATCGGCGGCGGTCCTTGCGGCATCGCTTCCGTAGTAGAAGCCAAAAGAAACGGGCTTGCGCACGTACTTCTGCTTGAAAAAGGCGACAACCACTCTCAAACAATTAGGCAGTTTTACAAAGATAAAAAGCGCGTCGATAAAGAATATAAGGGCTTTGACAGCGAGACGCGCGGCTCCATTTCGTTTGAAACCGGCACGAAAGAGAGCGTGCTAAATTATTTTGACGAGCTCTTAGATAGCGACGAAATCGATACGAATTTCAAAAGTGAGGTCGAAAAGATCGAAAAGCACGCAGATGAGTTTTATATCACGACTAGCTCGGCTGGATACCGCGCGCGCAATGTCATCGTCGCAATTGGCAGGATGGGCAAGCCCAATAAGCCCGCTTATAAAATTCCGCCTTCGATCACTCAACGCGTAAATTTCAATCTCGATAAATGCACGATTAATGAAAAAATTTTAGTCGTTGGAGGCGGTAACTCAGCTGCGGAATACGCTATAGCGCTATGTAAAACCAATGTCGTGACGCTTTGCTATCGCAAGGCTAAATTTACCCGCCTAAACGAGACGAACGAAAGCGACGTAATGCGCGAGACCAAATACGGCAACATCATCTTGCGCTTAGGTATCGATATAGAGGCTCTTGAGAATGAAAACGGCAAGGTGCTGGTAAAATTTGATAGTGGCACCGAGCTCGTATTCGACCGCGTGATATACGCGATCGGCGGCACGAGCCCGATCGATTTTCTTAAAAAATGCGGCATCGCTTACGATGAAAACGGCGTGCCGATCGTGGATGAAAATCTTCAAACCGCCACTAGCGGGCTTTACGTCGGCGGAGATCTCATTAGCAGAAGTGGTGGATCGATCGTGGTGGCGATAAATCACGCCCATACCATCATCAAAAATATCCGCAGATGAGGCTTTATCAGCCAAAAAAGGGCTATCGCTACACGAGCGATACGATTTTTTTGTGGAATTTTATAAGAAGCTCAGGCGTACGTCAAGCTGACGTAGCATCGCAAAATGACTCTTTAGTGCTGGGCTGTGGCGCGGAATTTAAAGACGCGACAGATGGAGGCTTTAATGCGCAGTATTGCGCTTCGGATTTCGCAGGCGGTGAAGCGGAATTTTGCGCCGAGGATTGCGCTTTTAGCAAAGAAGAGTCGTATGCCGCTAACCATAGCGTGGGGAATGATCGCGATTTTGGAAGTAAGGGCTGCGCTGAACTTCAAGCGGAATTTAAAAAGGAATTTCAAGCGGGACTTCGGGCGAAATTTCAAAGCGAGCGCTGCAAAAATTCAGATTTTCAAAACGACGAAGCCTGGCATGCTTTAAAGCCTGACATTGCAAGCGGTGAAAATTTTAAATTTTGTGACGAGCAAATCGCGCAGTCTTTAGAATCTCAAAAGACGCACGATAAAGATTTCGCGAGCAAATTTAAAGACGCCAAAGCGCGCGAGGATTTTACTGCGGAGTGCTTGCGTGACGACTGGTTTGCAGTTTGCGATGAGCGTAGTTTAAAAAGCGCGCTAAATCCGCGAGCGATATACGGCGACGTGCTGGATGTGGGCGCAGGATGTGGAATTTTAGGGCTTTTACTAAAACGCGATTTTAAAAGCATCAATCTAAGCTTGCTAGAAATTCAAGAGCGAAATTTAGAAATCTTAAGGCTGAATTCTTTGCAAAACGATCTGCCTGCCGAAATTTTGCACGCGGATTTTGCGGAATTTAAAAGCGAGAAGCGTTTTGACTTTATCGTCTCAAATCCGCCCTTTTATCGAGAGCGCATTTCGCTTAGCAAAGAGCCTCATATGGCGCTTAGTAAGAGCGCAGTAAGCCTTAGCCTACGGGATTTTGTGCGATCTGCGAATGCTCATCTTAAGCCTGGCGGTACACTTATTTTTTGCTACGAGGCGGGCAAGCTAGCTAAAATTTGCGAGCTTTTAGGCGAGTTTAGGCTAAATTTGACGAGGCTTGGTTTTGTCTATCCTAACATTTCAAAGCCCGCTAAACTAGCGCTTTTGCAAGCTCGTAAGAACTCGCGCTCGCCCTGTGAGATCACCATTCCGATCTATGCTAGTGCGCACGGAAAGCGCACCGCACAAGCCCACGCGATCTACAAAAGCGCGAATTTAACGAGCGTGGATTATGAGTGAGTTTGGCTTTAGCTTCGATGCAAGCGCGTGCGAGCGCTGCGGCGGTAAGTGCTGCACGGGAGAGAGCGGCTACATCTGGATAGATGAGAGTGAGATCGCGGCACTTGCGGTAAAATTTGAAATTTCGCCCGCGGAGCTTAAAAGGACGTATTTGGACAAGATAGGCGCTAAATTTAGCGTAAAAGAAAAGCCCTTTGAAGGCGGCCTGGCGTGCGTATTTTTTGACGAGGCGCAGCGCAACTGCGGGATTTACGAGCTGCGTCCGAAGCAGTGTCGTAGCTTCCCGTTTTGGGAATATTTTAAAACGCATACTAAAGAATTGGAGGAAGAATGTATCGGGGTAAGGTTTTTGGCGGAATTTTAATCGCGGCGATGATTTTAGCGCCGCAGTATCTAAGTGCGGGGAGTGGGACGAATGCTGCAGCAGCGAAACAGTCCGTTACGGATAAAAAGGCGTCTGATCGGAATTCCAGCATTGGCACAAAAAACGGTACAAAAGATGCAATTAAAAAGAGCTTGATAAATCGCGGTGTAAGCGCCAAAAGTATAACCAAAGAAAAGCTAAATCACGCGATGCGAGCGCAAGAAGACGCCGAGCTAAATTTTGATTTGCTTACAGCTTTGGAGCTACTGCATAAAGATCCCGTCGCATCGATGTTTTTATACGAAAAGGCATACAATAAAACAGGCTCGTCCGTTTATCTGCTAGAAGCGCTAAAGACTGCTTTTGCGATCAAAGATCGTAAAAATACGGCGCGCTATTTAAAGCTCGGCGAAAAGAGCCTAAGCTCAGACTCTGAGTATCTGCGAGTAAAGATCGGCTACTACTTAGGCATTAAAGATAATCTAAATGCCAATACTGCTGCTCTTAAGCTAGTCACCGTGGATCCGGTTTCACGAAGTTATGCGATCTTAGCGGCGACATATTATGCGATGGAGAATTTTACTTTAGCCAAAACCTACTTCGAAAAAGCCTATGAGCTAGACAAAACTGACGAAAATCTCATCAGATTATGCGACGTGCTGCTAAATAAACTCGATGATTCGGACGGAGCGATTCGCATCATCGAGACACACAGGCGCATCTACGGCTGCGCCCAGGGTATGGCGTGCGAGCTGCTAGCTGATGTGTATCGCGCGAATAAGCGCTATTTGGATGTCGCTAAGATCGATGAAGCGTTGTATGAAGCCAAGGGGGATAATAAATTCTTAGATGATATGATAGCGATTTATTACTACTCAAACGACTTTGATAAAATAATCGAGCTTTTGAAGAAATACGACTACAAGCGCGAGCTTCTAATCGATGCCTACGCGCATAAAAAAGACTATAAAACCGCGATTAAAATGGCGCGCGATGAGTTTATGAAGACCAAAAATTACGACTTTTTGGCGATCGAGGCGATCTATGAATATGAAAGCGCGGGCAAAAACGTGGACGCCAAAACCCTATCTAGCGTAGTGGCAAAATTTGAAAATATCGCGCCGCAGCTTAAAGACCCCGTGCATCTAAACTACTACGGCTACATCCTAATAGATCACGATTTAGACGTTCGTAAGGGCATCGAGCTCGTCCGCCGCGCCCTGCAAAAAGACCCTGACTCGCCGTATTATCTGGACTCGCTTGCCTGGGGATACTACAAGCTTGGCGAGTGCGACAAGGCTAAAAATGAAATGGCTAAGATCAAAGACGCAGAATTTTTTAATTCCCCCGAAGGCAAAGAGCATTTAGAAGCGATCGATGCGTGCGCCGCAGGCACAGGCGTAGCGCCTCAGAATTCTATATCGCAAAATCCCGCTACGATAAAAGGCTCCGCGCCGAAAGATCAGGCACCGCAAAGCCCGGCAATAAAAACTCCTGCGCCTGATTCCATAAAATCTACGGCGCCCGAAAGCTCCGCGTTAGATTCCGCACGTCCAAGCTCCGCTGCAACGCGTGATTTAACGCCAAAAGACTCCGCTTCGCAAAATTCTGCTGGGTCTGTAAATTCCGCAGTTCAAAATCAGGCACCAAATTCCGCAGCTTCTGAAAATTTTGCGATGCCCATAAATTCCGCTGCGCAGAATTCTGCCTCGTCAAGACAAAATTCCGTATCGAGGCAGGATTTTATGCCAGAGCAAAATTCTACGTCGAAAGAGCCCACCGGCTCTAAAACCCAGACGCCAAGGCAGTAGTGATGATTTTAGACGAAATTTTAAAGCGCACTCGCGAGGATCTCGCGCTTCGCAAAGAAAAGCTGCCCGAGGATCTGCTCGGCCGCTCGCTAAGCGCCAATCCCTACGAGCCGCGTGACGTCATAAGCGCGCTTAGAAGCGATGAGAAGGATCCGCTTCGCATCATCGCCGAGATCAAAAAGGCAAGCCCGAGCAAGGGGATCATCCGCGAGGATTTTGAGCCGCTAAGCCTTGCGGTGGAGTACGAAAATGCGGGCGCCAGCGCCTTTTCGGTGCTAACCGAGCCGCATTATTTCAGAGGCGATTTGGAGTTCATCCCGCAGATCCGCCGCTATACCCGCAC
>CAJPSJ010000113.1 GCA_905373295.1 uncultured Campylobacter sp.
CATATAATTTGTCATTTTGTGCTACTATTGCGCTTACAAACTTTTAAAGGAGTTCAAAATGAAACTAGTTAAACTTAGTTTAGCGGCAGCAGTCGCTGCAGGTGCTCTTGCTATGAGTGCAAGTGCTGTTCCGTTAGAGGAAGCTATCAAGGACGTGGATCTAAACGGATACGCTCGTATGCGATATACTCACGATCACCTTAAAAATAAAGCAGATAGCAATAGAGGTGTTTGGCAGTTTAAATCGGAAGTAGATTTTAAAGCTAAAATCGACGATAACTTCTTTGGTGTAGTAGGCATTAGATTTATGGATGAAGATCATGGCGAATCCGCTTCTTCTTCAAATAGTCAATATCATGGCAATTACGGCGCAAGAAGAGAAGACCCGGATTCTGATTTCGATATTGCTAAGGCTTACTTGGGATACACTATCGGCGGTACTACGATTGCAGTTGGTCGCCAGGGCATAGGCTCATTCTTTACCGATGATATGTATGGAGATGGTGTTAAGATTACCAGCACCGATATCGAGGGCTTAACAATTAGTGGCTTTTGGATGGATTCTCTAGAGAACGATGGCGATATTTCAAGCCTTGATTGGGCTAGCGTAAATAATAAGCTAACTACCGATCATAACCTATATGGCATAGGATTTATGGGTTCATATGATCCCGTATCTTTCCAATTATGGTATAACTCTTTAGAAGATGTAGCAGATCTTTTCGCTGCAGAACTGGCTTTAAGCTTTGATATCTCTGATGATTTTAATCTCGGCGTAAAAGGTCAGTATGCATTTTCTGATTTCGATGGCGACTATAAAAATGTAGTAGGTGCCGATGATGCAGATTTCTGGGCCGCAGAAGCAAGTGCTGGTTTCTTTGGCGTTGATTTAGCTGCGGGTTATTTGAAATTTGAACCTGATCATAAAGACAGCCTTTCTTTTGTATCCTTTGAAGATCAAGGATCCTTCATTAGCCCAGGTGAAGAGTTGCTAGATTATAGAAGCTTTACTGGCGAGAACCACTATTGGTATGTAGTAGCAGGCTATACTATCCCTGATACTGGTATCAGAATCGGTGCCGATTACCTAGATGGTAAAGCAGATGGTGACGATGCATACGAAGTAGTAGGTAGAATTTCTTATAAATATAATGAAAAACTAAGCTTTAAAACTTGGTATTCTCACTATAAGATTGACGATGCTGCTGGCGGTCTTGATGAGAAAAAAGATCGCATCAGATTTGAGGCTAAATACAGCTTCTAATTATTTACCTTATACAGGTAAAATTAGGGCGAAGCTTTTGCTTCGCCCTTTTTAAATTCTAAATTAAGGTTTTCTATGAAAATTTTTAAAATTTCTTTTTTAGCATGTTTTTTTGCCTTTAGTTTAAATGCCGCGGATAAAGCAAGTGATGACACGTATGTATTCGAAGCCAAAGGTGAGTTTGCCAAAGAGCTAAAATCCCTGATCGAAAAGCATTCTAAAGATGAAAACGTAACTGTAAATATCTACAAAAACGCTCCGGTCGCAGGCAGTAAAACCCATAGCGGCAAGGTAAATCGAAATATAAATTTTTTAAAAGAAAGAGGTGGAGCTATCTTTGCTGAGAAGTGCGCTTCATGCCACGGCGAGAACGGGCAAAAAAAAGCTTATGGAGTATCGCGTAAACTCAAGGATCTAGATGCCAAGGAGATCTCGATAGCTATGTCGCAATACACTACAGATCTAAGTTATGGCGGCAAGATGAAAAATATTATGCAGCTGATCGCCGCTAAGACGGGCGCTACGGAGCTAGGTTACATTATCGCTTATCTAAAGGGCGACGATTCATTCCTCTACGATAGCCCATCTAGCAGAAGTGCGAATACCGAAATTTCCACTGCCCCTAGTGAGCAGGGTTCGTATCTAAAATAAGGGATATGCGATGAAAGTGGCAATAGTTTTAGCTAACGGATTTGAGGAGCTTGAGGCGGTAAGTTTGATCGATATTTTGCGCCGCGCGGAGATTGATGCTCTAGCCGTGGGGTTAGAGAAAAAATGCGTTCGCGGTACGCACGGCATCGAGCTTGTGGCTGATGAAATTTTGGATGATATTAAGGTGTCTGAATTTTCTATGATCGTTTTGCCGGGAGGCTTACCTGGCGCGGAGAATTTAGCCAAAAGCGAGAAGCTTGGTAAGATCCTGCGCGACTTTGATGCAAATAACGCAAAAATCGGCGCAATATGTGCCGCTCCGTGGGCGCTAGCTACCGCGGGTGTGCTAAAAAGCTCTTACACTTGTTATCCGGGCTTTGAAAATCAGATCACTCACCCAGGCTATACAAATGCGGCGAATGTCGTAAAAGATCAAAATATAATGACTTCGAAAGGTCCTGCTACTGCGATGGAATTCGCACTACAAATCGTCCGTGAGTTAAAAGACGAGCAGGTTTATTCCAAGCTAAAATCTGATTTGCTTTTTAAATAAAATTTCAAGTGGGAGCCGATTCTAGCGCGCTTTATTTTATCGCTCGTATAACGACGCGTGCTGATTTTGCTGCGCCTGAGGGCTGTAAATTTTATCTCGCTCTACACATATAAAATAGCCACAATATTTATTCTGAGTATCCGTAAACGACAAATGGAATTCTTGCAACTCAAATTTTAGATTGAAAAACGCAAAAAACCTTGTGCGTGACAGATAAAATTTTATTGGAGCTAGTCGCTATTGAAACTAAATATTAACATCGTAGCGGCGTGGAGCGCGAGTATGAAAGATATTTTGGGCGTAGGCTCTCAAAAGGATACTCAGCTGAATAAATTTCAGTGTGGCATCTTCGCGATGCACTCGCTAGCTGAAGCTAAACAAATCGCGCAAAATCTGCTAAATAAGGGTATCAGCGTGATCAAAAACGATAAGATCACGCTGGATATAAATTTGATCAAATAGCGACGTCAATGTATCAAGAGGCAAAACGGCGCAGTTTTTGAAGGTTTTGTCGGTAAAGCACAGATTTATCAGGAGCATATAAGCTTGTAGCGCGCGACGAAAGTGTCATTTAGATAAAATTTAGCGCTTCTTTAAAATATCGTCGTTTAAAAATGCCGCGCTGCTTTGTATCGTTTTGGTAACGCGGTCTTTAGAATTTTGCGTTTTGTCGGGTGCGGGTCTGTGTGCGATCAAATTTACGCGCCCGATTTTCGCCGTGAAATAAAAAATCCCCAGTATCGTCGCGTTTAGAAATACTCCAAAATATATCCGTTCTAACCCCCATATCCCTATGCTGGCGGCATGAATAGGCACAAAAATTATCGCGACTAAGATCGGATAATAATCCGAAATTTTATTTTTGGCAAGGATTACGGTCGTAACGATGGCGTATGCGATGAGCGTAAAAGGAGAGATAAGCAAGAGTGCAAAAAGCGCGTTTATGCGCTGATAATCTTCGTGCCCGATTAAGACGCAAAAGCTACAAAACGCGAGCGTTATGAGAAAAAATAAAGGCAAAATCCACCGCGTTTTCACATCGCGCCCTTTAAGTAGTGATAAAAAGAGCAGATGAGAGCCCAGTGCAATACAATAATAATCAAATATAACCGACGAGCTTAGAAACGTGAGCGGTATGGCGAGCAGCGTACCCGGCCCGTCAAAATATACCCCAATAAACATGAGCCACGTGATAAAGAGTATAAAAGCATATTTCAGACCCGCATAAATAGCGCAAACACAGATACTAACGAGGATAAATCGTATAAATTTGCTCATTTGTCTTTCCCTAAATTTAAGTAATTATAGCAAACCGCGACAAACGAACGGCGCAAAATTTTAAATTTAGCCGTGCGCTCGCCGAATCCGCTGCCGATCGCGAGCTCGGGTGAGAGAACCTGCCAATGCCTTCGTATTATTTCATCCGCTTCTGCGCTGCAAGAGCAAATTTCATAAATTCTAAATCCGTTTTGCGTTATCATTGCGCTAAATTTAAAATTTTACGCAAAGGGGATCATATGAAAAATACGGCATTCATCACGGGCGCTACGAGCGGCTTTGGCGAGGCGATCGCTAGGGCGCTTAGCGCGCAGGGCTATAAGATCATAGCACTCGGGCGCCGCAAAGAGCGGCTGCAAAAGCTAGCCGGCGAGCTAGGCAACACGCACATTATCGCCGCGGATATTCGCGATAAAGCTGCGGTATTTGATGCTGTAAGCGCGCTGCCGCAAAATTTCAAAGACGTCGAGGTGCTCGTAAATAATGCGGGCCTCGCGCTTGGGCTTGAGGGGATCGCGCAGACGCCCGTTGAGGATTTGGAGACGATGGTCGATACGAATATCAAAGGCGTGCTGTATTCGACCAAGGCGGTGCTGCCGCTGATGATCGCGCGCAAAAGCGGCTATATCTTCAATCTCGGCTCGACTGCGGGCGCGTGGCCCTATCCAGGCAGCCACGTTTACGGCGCGAGCAAGGCGTTTATCAAGCAGTTTAGCCGTAATATCCGCAACGACCTGCGCGGCACGGGCATCCGCGTGACGGAGATCGCGCCGGGAATCTGTAAGAGCGAGTTTAGCGAGGTGCGCTTTAAAGGCGATCTAGCGCGCGCCGCGGCCGTATATGAGGGGGTCGATGCGATCCTGCCCGAGGACATCGCGCAGATCGTGCTAAGCTGCCTAGCGATGCCCCGTCGCGTAAATATCAACGTCGTAGAGGCGATGGCGACGCAGCAGAGCTGGGCGGGACTTTTTATCGAAAAGCATTAAATTTTAAGGCGAGAAAATGAAAAAAATTCTATTACTAATGTTTTTATCGGCTGCCGCATTTGCGGTGGATGACGCGACCAGGCAGCATAATGCCGAGCTTTTCGGCATCTGGACGCTGGTGCCGCCCGTCGTGGCGATCGCGCTTGCCTTTATCACCAAAGAGGTGATTTTATCGCTTTTCATCGGCGTTTTTAGCGGCACCTATATGCTAGCAGTCGTCGGCGACAATCCGATCTCCGCGCTTGTGGGCAGCTTTACCGATCTGGTCTCGCGCGTGGTGGGGTCGATGGCTAGCAAAGGCAACGCGGGCGTGCTTTTGCAGGTGCTTTGTATCGGCGGCGTAGTCGCGCTGATTAGCAGGACGGGCGGCACGAAAGCCGTAGCACTTTGGATTAGCAAGCGCGCTAAAACTGGTATCTCGGCGCAAATTTCAACGTGGGTTATGGGCCTTTTCGTATTTTTCGACGACTACGCAAACGCCCTGATCGTAGGCCCCGTCATGAGGCCGATCACCGATAAATTTAGAGTCAGCCGCGAAAAGCTCGCCTTTATCATCGACGCCACCGCCGCACCGATTGCGGGTATCGCGCTAATTTCTACCTGGGTAGGTCTTGAGGTCTCTCTGATAAGAGCGGGATATGATCAGATCGGCGTACAAAACGTAAACGCCTTCTCGATCTTCGTACAAACCATGCCGTATCGCTTCTACAATCTTTTTATGCTTGCTTTCGTAGTTTACGTGGCGTTCATGCGCAGGGATTTCGGGCCGATGCTCTCTGCCGAAAGGCGCGCGGCGACGGGCGAAATCCACTCTAAAAATTCTAACATCGCCGAGCTCGAAGATAAAACGCTAGAGCCCAAAGAGGGGATCAAGCCGCAAGCTTCAAATGCCGTCATCCCGCTTATAGTGCTAATCTGCGGTGCATTTGCGAGCTTTTATTTTAGCGGGCTAAGCAAGCTTGAGGGCGACGCTCTCGCAGCCGCAAAAGCCGCTCCGCTAAGCTTTGCGACGCTTCAGGCGACGTTCGGCAACGCAAACTCGTCGGTCGCGCTTTTTCAAGCGGCGCTTCTTGCTACGGTCGTGTCTATATTTATGAGCGTTTACCGCAAAATTTTTGACATCAGAGAGGCGATCTCTACGTGGATCAAGGGGTGGAAGACGATGATCGTTACGATCGTGATCTTGCTGCTTGCCTGGTCGCTCAGCTCTGTCATCAAAGAGCTCGGCACGTCGCGCTATCTAGTCGATATGCTAAGCCAAAACATGCCGAAATTTTTACTGCCGGTAGCGATTTTCGTGCTGGGCTCGTTCATTAGCTTTTCAACGGGCACGAGCTACGGCACGATGGGAATTTTAATGCCGCTTGCCATACCTTTGGCAAACGCCGTGGGGCTACACTACGGGCTTTCGGGCGATGCGCTTCACGCCTATATGATCGTAAATATCTCGGGCGTGCTAACCGGCGCGATTTTCGGCGATCATTGCTCGCCGATTTCGGACACCACGATCCTTTCGTCGATGGGCGCGGGCTGCGATCATATCGAGCACGTAAAGACGCAGATGCCTTACGCTCTATCCGTCGGCGCGGTCGCCGTGGTGGCGGGCTACCTGCCCGTAGCGCTAGGGCTTAGCGTCTGGATTACGCTACCGATGGGGCTTGCCGTTACGTGGGCGCTCGTGCGGTTCGCAGGTAAAAAAATAGAGGAGTAGCTCTCGCAAATTTTAAATTTGCTTTTAAATTTTGAATTCCGCATCGCTGCGGAATTCTGTCCGGCGGAATTTTGCTTTATCTCGCAGAATTCCGCTCTGCAAAAATTCCGTCGCACGAGTAAAATTTTAAAACGAAATTTCAAAAAAGCGCGGGCAAATTTTAAAAGCCGAATTTAATGAGCTGCATTAAAACGGCGCGTGCGCCTGCAATTTAAAATTTTTAAAGTAAACGGATAGTAAAATACCGATAAATTTCAAACAAGGAGAATGAAATGAAAAATCCTAAGA
>CAJPSJ010000114.1 GCA_905373295.1 uncultured Campylobacter sp.
GATTTTTTCGGATCATTTCAGAAGCAAGCCTTTGGATTTCGGCGGCGGCAGGGCGGGGCAAATCGAAATAGAGCCTTGGATATTATCGGGCTGTCCTGCTCCCATCGATCTTGCGGCGGCAAAAGACGCTTTAAATCGTGAGCGGATCGAGTATCGCGAGCGCGCAACGGATGAGGGTTTGAAGCTAGACTTAAGCAGCGGCGTTACGCTTGCGTTTGAAAGCTTGAGCGGGTTGGGCGAGCCCCGCGGCTACGAGCTTGCCGCATTTTGGATAAAATTTTAACCGGAAAAGCTTGGGCAAGATCTAGATAGGTAATAAAGCAAAATTTAGCGAGTAAAAAATAAGCGGCTGCTTGGATAAAATTTGACCGAAAATAGCAAAATTGTGCGCATGAAATTTAAAGAGTAAGGATTTAGGCGAAATTTTAACGCAAAGCCCGCGATTACCCATAAATCGGCATTATGAGCACTTGTGCATCTATGTCGCAAGCCTTGTTTATTCGCGCTGTATGTTTTGCTCATCTATCTCACAAGCGTCTTACTGGGTTCATTCTGCGCTAGCTCGAGATATTTTTTAAAATTTCAAAGCAGGATTTGATCAAAATTTAATAAAACTCGCCAAAGGCAATCGATCCGGAGGCTAAAAGATCTGCAAATAGATCCAAAATTATACGCACTTGATAAAATTTTTTACAATACTATTAATATTATTTTATAAAAACTATTGACTTATTTAACCCTCTTTTGATAAACTATCGCATCAATTTTACCGCAAAGGAAACACAGATGGATCAAAATTCCCTCCTATATAAGGTGCTTAATTGCCTGTCCAATTCGCAAAGCATATTTGTAAATTGCATAAGGTTTGCAATTTTCGTCGTCATGATCTGGATAGGCGGCCTAAAAGTCGTGCAGTATGAGGCGGACGGCATCGTGCCCTTTGTCACGAACAGCCCGTTTTTCAGCTATCTGATGAAAAATAAAGACGTGGTCGATAACGGCAAGGGCAAAATGGTCGCGGAGTATAATCTGCACAAAAACCCCGAAGGCTTAGTCGTGCCGGATAATATCAAATGGCATAAATCAAACGGCACCTACACGGCTTCTTACATTATCGGCGCGACGATTTGCTCGATCGGCATCTTGATGCTGCTTGGCATATGGTTCCCAAAAATTGGCGTCGTAGGCGGACTTTTGACCTTCGGTATGGCTATCGTTACGCTATCGTTTTTGATAACGACGCCCGAAACCTGGGTGCCGAATTTGGGCAATCCCGCCCTCGGCATAACAGAGAGCCCGAACCACGGCTTCCCGTATCTCTCGGGCGCGGGCAGGCTGGTGATAAAAGATCTGATAATGATGTGCGGCGGTTTGATAGCGGCTGCGGATGCGGCTAAAAGGTGGCTGCAAAGTCTTTCGAAGTAAATTATAAAGCTAAAATTATACCTCGCGGCGGGCGCAGGGCTAAATTTTACCGCCGCGAGCGCTAAATTTAACGCTCCGGCAGTTTTGTTTATAAGCTAAAATACGCAGCATTAAATTTCGCCGTTGCGCTTCGCAATGCGCTAATCTGCGGTCTAATTTTCTTTGAAGCAAAAGAGCTTAATTGTGGCCGCCTCTCTAAATTCTCCGATTTGCTCCTCGCGGCGTCTTAATTGAGCGCGATGTAGCCCGTGCTTTTATGCGACAATGTAAAATTTTGTAATAAATATAGATTTAAAAGCCGTGCTCGCATAAATTTTGCAGTCAAATTCGATGCCGACGGATGCGCTGAAATCTGCACCGATAGGCGCGGATAGGCGCAGGTGGGAGTTCTGCATTTTGGAAATTAAATGCCCTCTCGGTCAAAGCCGGTCGAGCTGTTTTTGAGAGTCACATATCGATAGGCGCTTGTAAAAAATTTCAAAGCAGGAGGCAATGCATGATTGGGTATTGCTCTGCACAGATATTGAAGGGCACGATCAAAGCGGCGAATTTAGAGAGCTAATTCTATTTTTTATTATAAAATTTAGCCCAAATTTAGGGCTAAATTTCATGCGCTTACTAATTTTTCTCGGCTATTTTTTTCTCGATAAGTTTTAAAATTTCATCAGCGCTTATGCTTTCACGCTTTAGGCCTGCGCGAGTGATAAACTCGACGCTTCCCTCCGTTAGGGCTTTGCCCGCGAGTACGGCATACGGAAAGCCCATCAGCTCGAAGTCGTTCATCTTCACGCCGAAGCGCTCCGCGCGATCGTCCAGTAGCACACGGATGCCGCGCTCGCGGCACTGCTCGTACAGTTTCTCGGCAAATTCTACCGCAGCCGCGTCTTTGTGGTTTGAAATGATGATCTCAAGTTCGAAAGGCGCCAGTTCGCGCGGCCAGATGCAGCCTCGCTCATCGTGGCTGCTTTCGATCGCCACGGCGATAAGGCGGCTTGCACCGATACCGTAGCAGCCCATAAAAAACGGCTGCGCCTTACCGTTTGCGTCCAAAAATCGCGCTCCCATCGGCTCAGAATAGCGCGTGCCGAGCTGAAAGATATGACCCACCTCGATGCCTTTTGTGATGCCAAGCTCGCCGCCGCAGCATGGGCACGCATCGCCTGCGCCCACGGCCGCGAGATCCACAAAGCGCGATTCGTTAAAATTTATCACGCTTGCACCAACGTAGTGGTAATCCGGCTCGTTCGCGCCCGCGATCATATTGCGCGCTCCTTTTAGCTCGGCGTCGATATAAAATTTCGCCCCCTCGCCGAGCCCGAAAGGTCCGCAAAAGCCCACCGTAAAGCCTGCCCTCGCGATCTCCTCCTCGCTAGCATCGATTAACTCAAGCGCGCCGCAGGCATTTTGCGCCTTGGTCTCTTGCAGCTCGTCGCAGCCGCGGATAAAAAACGCTACGATCTCGCTGCGATCCTCGTATAGCGCTTTTTTGATCACCGCTTTGATGGTGTAGAATTTATCCACTTTGAAAAATTCCGCCACCGCATCGATCGTTTTCATCGCAGGGGTTTTAAATTTCATCATGCCATCGGTTTCGGGCGCGGCGACGTTTGTGGTTTTGGGCGCGCGGCGCGCAGCCTCGATATTTGCGGCATACTCGCAGCGCTTGCACACGACGATATCGTCCTCGCCGTTATCCGCTAACACCATAAACTCCTTACTGCCGCTGCCGCCGATCGCGCCGCTGTCTGCATCGACCGCGCGAAAATTTAACCCCAGTCGCGTAAAGATCCGCGAATACGCCTGTCTCATCACCTCAAACTCGCGCTTCATATCCGCAGCGTCTGCGTGAAAGCTATAGGCGTCCTTCATCGTAAACTCGCGTCCGCGCAGAAGGCCGAAGCGAGGGCGCGCCTCGTCGCGGAATTTCGTATTGATCTGATAGATATTTAGCGGCAGCTGCTTGTAGCTCGTGATCTTATCCGCGATCATCAAAACCGCCGCCTCCTCGTTGGTTGGGCTTAGCACGAAGTCGTTATCCTTGCGGTCTTTGAAGCGCAGCAGCTCCTTGCCGTATTTGGCGTAGCGACCGCTTTTTTTCCACGCATCCGCGGACGTCACGACGCTAAAAGAGACCTCCTGCGCGCCCGTAGTGTCCATCTCCTGCCTGATGACGGCGCAGATCCGCTCTAGCACTATCTTTCCTAGCGGTAAAAAATTATAAAGCCCGCTGCCCAGCTGCTCGATAAATCCCGCGCGGATCAAAAGCGCGTGGCTAGGTAGTACCGCGTCTCTGGGGGCCTCTTTTAGGCTCGGAGCGAAAAGCTTGCTAAATTTCATTTTGTCTGTCCTTTTTCTCGTTTTCTTGATTTAAAAATTTTTCGTAGTTTTTTTGCAGTTCAAAAATTTCGACCAGCGCGTTTACTGTGCCGCCCTCATCATCCGCGTCGCCAAGGTTTTTCAAATTTACCGTCGGAGCGTGCAGAAATGCTTTAAAAACCTGATGGATCAGCTTGCGCGCCTCCTCCGCATCGCTGTGCTTTAGATAGCCCTTTTTAAGCGCCTTGGCTAGCTCCAGCTCGGCTACTTGTTTCGCGCTTTGGCGCAAAGCCTTGATGATAGGCGTGGATGCCGCCGCTCTGAGCCATTTGAAAAACTCGTTCGTGCATTTTGCCACGATCGAATAGGCGATCTGCGCCTGCTCCTCGCGAAGTAGCAAATTTTTCTTTACGATCTCTTCCAGATCATCGACGCTATAAACCTCGACGTCCTCGCTCTGACTAAGCTCCACGTCGCGCGGCACGGCTATATCGAAAAAATATCGCTTAAAGCTTTTGGGCTCAAGCAAGCTATCGGTAATGATTGGCTCTTGCGAGCCTGTAGCGCTGAAAAACAGGCTATTTACGTTTAGAT
Source organism: uncultured Campylobacter sp. (assembly GCA_905373295.1). Lineage (GTDB taxonomy): Bacteria > Campylobacterota > Campylobacteria > Campylobacterales > Campylobacteraceae > Campylobacter_B. The sequence goes on from CAJPSJ010000114.1 coordinate 4,336, forward strand.
ATTTTTTGAGATTATCAAGGCTATCGATTTTAATACGGGATTGTACCTGCGCGGAGGAATTTGCGCAGGCGGTGGAATTTTTATCGTCCTTGGGATTTTCGCCCGCGAAATTCGCGACATTTCCGGAATTTAAGCCGTCTGAATTTTTTCCTGTGCTGGGATTCTCATCCGCGCAATTTTTCGCATCCAAGGAATTCTCGCCAAGTAGCGAGGCGGCTAGCCTCTGCGCACCGGCTAAATTTCGGTTCAAGATCGTGATATTCGCGCCGTTTGCTAGCAGGTGTTTGCACGCTAGCTCGCTCATCTCTCCCGCGCCCACTACCACGGCGTCCGCGCCCTGCAAGGAGCCCAGTCTATCCTTTGCCATCGCCACGGCGACGCTTGAGACCGAGATCGGATTTTTTGAAATTTCGGTTTGGTTGCGGATGCGCGCCGCGCACTTTAGCGCTTCATCTATCGCTCTTGCGATCTGCGCGCCGGCGCGAGCGTTTTGCATCGCGAATTTATAGGCGTCTTTGAGCTGGCCTACGATCTGAGTTTCGCCCACTACGAGGCTATCAAGAGAGGCTGCGACGGCGAAAAGGTGGTGTATCGCGCCGTAATCTTCGTAAATATCGGCACGCTCGGCTAGCTCGTCGTAGCTTACGCCGCTTACGCGCGAAAGTGCCAAAAGCACGAACTTTTGCGCTTCATCAAAGTCGCTTACGACGGTAAAAATTTCTACTCGGTTGCAGGTGCTAAGCACCAAACACTCCTCTATCGCGGAGTTTGAAGCCAAAAGGCGCAAAATTTCTTTCTTGCGCACATCGTTTGAAAACGAAAGTTTCTCGCGAACCGTGATATCCGTGTTTTTGTGGGTGAAGCTCACGCTCATATACGCCATCAAAACTCCCTATCTATCATATCTCGCACGATTTGCTCCAGCTTGTCGTTTTTAAATTCCGCCACGGCTTCGAGCGCCTTTTGCCCGTAGGCACGAGCTTCGTTTATACAGCGCTCGATAATGCCGTGCTCGCTAAGCTTCGCTTTGATCCATGAAATTTCGCTCTGGCGCAGCTGTTTTTTAAAAAACGATTTTAGCTTTTGCCGCTGCGCATCATCTAAATTTTCGTATAAATAGATGTAGGGCAGGGTGGTTTTACCCTCCGCGAAATCGCTCAAGCTCGGCTTGCCAAGCGCTTCCGAGCTTTGCGTGACGTCTAAAATATCGTCGATGATCTGAAAGGCAAGCCCAAGGTTTTTGCCGTATTCGCCGAATTTTACGCTCGCGCTTGAAATTTCATCATGATCTTTCGCGGCTTTCGGATTCCTGTCCTCGTTTTTTGCGCCGCTAATATCTGAAATTTCGCCACGATTTTCTGTGCCGCCGAATTTTAAAAACGCCCCGCAGCGCGCGACTTCCTCTATGAGAGCGGAGGTTTTTAGATAGATCATCTGCAGATATTTGCTCGCATCGTCGTTGAAATCGTTGCTTAAGCTCACATCCATTAGCTCGCCCACGGCAAGCTTCGTGACGGCGCCTGAAAGCGCGGCGGCGATGCAGTTTTTAAATTTGCTAAGCTCGAAATACGCTTTGGAATAGAGTATGTCGCCCAGCATCACGGCGTTTTTGGAGCCGTAAGTGGCGTTGATCGAGGGTTTGCCGCGGCGCACCGAGCTTTCGTCGATGACGTCGTCGTGCAGCAGGCTTGCGGCTTGAATGAGCTCGATGATCGCGCACAGACGCAGTGATTTTTCATCTTTTTGCGCGATGTTTAGTAGCAGCTTGGAGCGTAGTTTTTTGCCGGGGCTTAGCCTATCAAACATCTCGCTAGCGGGCTCGTAGCCGCAGTCTGCGATGAAGCTTTTCATAATTAAATCGATTTGATCTTGCATTATTCGTTGTTGCTTAGGATATTTCCGCTCATTTGCAAAAATTTGTCGTTTAGCTCGTCTTGTAGATCCTGCTGTGCGATGAAGCTTTCGATCTCGCGCTCGCTAATGCCGCGCGCTTCGCAGAGCCGCTCACAGGCGATGAGGCGGATTAGAGCTTCTTCGATTTCGTTTTGCACCAAAGTAGGGCTTGCAGCGGATAAAATTTCAAAAAATTTCTCTCTTGGGCTGCCTTCAAAAATATCCATTTACCTTCCTTAAAATTTCGCGATTATAGCAAATGTAAAATTTAATTTAGGTTAGGGCGCGGCAAACTATCGGGGCTTTTAAATAGGAGCGATTACGCAGATTTTGCGCTTGCGTGCGGTAAATTTTAAGCTTAAGCGTGGATTTTGGGCTTTAGATTTCGCAATTTTAAAATTTTACTTGTTTGCGAGATAAGCAGAGCGAGCGGAATTTAAAAATTTAATCTTGGTCGCGTGGCAGATTAAACGCGAAGCT
>CAJPSJ010000115.1 GCA_905373295.1 uncultured Campylobacter sp.
AATATCAAATTTATCCGCTTGCTTTTTGGCTACCTCGCGCCACGCCTTGTTTGCGCGCGAGCAGGAGTTACTTTTAAGCCACGATAAAATTATCATTCAGTTTCCACTTTATTGGTACAGCTATCCGCCGCTTTTAAAGCAATGGTTCGACGATGTATTTGCCTACGGCTGGGCTTACGGCAGTACCGGCGACAAGCTGAAAGGTAAAGAATTCGCCCTAGCGATCACTATCGGCGACGAGCGAAACAACTATAAAAAAGACGGCACGATCGGATTTGGCATAGAGGAAGTTATCATACCTTTTAAATGCGCGATGAATTTTACAGGCGCCAAACTGCTGCCGTGCCACTTTGGCTATGGATTTTCATTTCATCCAGATAGCGAATATATCGCAAAAAGTGCAGAAAAATACAAAGAATTTTTAGTAAAATTTTAAAATTTACAAAGGCGAAATCGCTTTTTAGTCGAGAAATTTTATTTTAAAAAGTGACGGATGAAAATCATCTTTTCATCCACACTACTCAATACGCTTCCTGCATCGATATTTTTGTGTTGCACACGCAGCCTGCTGACATAATCCCCCGCCCTTTTGATCGTAAATTTTACTCCACCTCCCTAATGACGCAAAATTTACGTTAAAATTTATACGAAATTGCCGTATGAAGTATGCTTTAGTGCAGTCATACAAAAATCAGTAAGCATAAAATTTTACCTAAAAATTTGCACCAGCTCGCAATAACACTCGTCTTGAATTTCCACAAAGCGCTAAAAAACTATGCATGCCCGCCGTAGCACTACTTCAAACTCTCTGCTAAATTCATAAAACGCTGCGAACTACGCGCTTACCGCTACTGAGCTTGTATATGCTGTCTATGCGCCCGCCAAACTCATCCTCATCAATGCTAAAACAACATTAATCATATTGCTAGAAAGCGCGTCAGCTGACAAGGTATAAAAGAGAACTATTGCGAAAGCGGTGCAAAATACGATACCTCCGCGCCGAGCTGCTTAGTGCTTGCTACTCTGTGCGTGCAAACCCAAGATCCAAAAAGAGATTTAAAGTAAAGTAGCGCCTGCCCCCTACGCGCGTGCAGATAGCTTAAAGCTGCCAAAAGTTTGCGCTCACTTCGCTACTGAGCGCAATTTGCCTATTGCGCAGCTATTAATGCTTTCAGATTTCGACCTGTTAGATTTTGCTTTCCGGCTTTTAAATGCCTGCGTACAGCTAGCTGCAAAGACGTATTCGCTGGATATGCCTTGTAGCTCGCCCCCTCATGCCCTTGATAAAAATCTGCCGTAATTTATGTAGATATTTGACAACAGGATCGTTCGGATGCGATCTTTCATACGAAGCCCAAAAACGCTACGCCGATACTGATGCTCGCGCCATTTTTTCGCTCTGCGCGCGCTGCCTGCGTCGCTGCGGTCACAATTTTTCTGATACGACATTTAAAGACAACCTATCGCCAAAACTACCGAAAAGCTTTTAGCCTTGTTTTTTCTGCTTTAGAATTTAGTCTCAATCAGTTCTTTGCTAATAAACCGACAGAATTTCCATGCTTTGATATAACCCATCCACGAGGAACTTAGCTAAATTTATTTGAATTCCTAAAGACACGGCCACTTACATCGCACCCACATTTCAGATCAATTCGAAATTTCGCCGCCACACTGCAAAGAGTTAAATTCTATCGAGCGGATTTATTAAAAATTTTAAGAGTAGCAAAAGCAATAATAGATGATTAATGCTTTTCTATATAGATACCGCCGCCAAATTTTAATCAAAAGATATCCATTAAATTTGCGTTCTTTAAATTAGCCAGCAAAAGCTTAAATTTCACAAGGTTTCCTGTGAAAGCAAACCCCGCAATACTTCATTAAGCAGCGCAAAAGCCGCTTTAAATTTTATCCCGCGACGCGATTTACCCAGATCAAAAACTCATCGCTCGGGTTCTCGTCGTCCAAATGCGCGGGCGTGACGAGCTCAAACGCGGTCTGCGGGATTGTCGTTTTAAACGTCTGTGTTACCCACTGCTGAAATTTTACGTTTGGATGCACGATAAAGTCGTCGCTGTTTGGCGGCGCGCTAAAATCCTCATCCCAGCAGATCTCGTCGTATCCGATCGCAAGCAGCCGTAAAAAATCAAGCCCGCTGCGAGCCAAAATGCAGGTCATCGTCGAGCCCGAGCCCGAGCCCATGTGCACTATCTTTGTTTCCCCTGCATCGTCCAGCCACAGCGCGCACATCGAGCCCTCCGAGCCGCTGCCTGCGAACACGCAAAGCCGCTGCTTGATCTCCGCGGCAAGCTCGCGATCCTCGCCGTAAAACCAATACCTTAGCTCCTCGTCGCAATTTTTCGGCTCATCCGTGAAAAAGACGATGTCCGTGCCGCCCTCGCGCTCATCGTCGCTCCAGCTCTGCCGTAGCCGATCCTGCGGGTAGAGATAGCCGCGTCTGCGCCCGCCCGCGTCGTCATAAAAGCCGTTTGCCTCGATCCACGCATAAAGCGCCTCAAGTTCGCTTGGCACGCGCATGCCCTGCGGTAGCGCCTCGCGCAGCTGCGCTAACAATAAATTTTCCACAATCGCTCCTTTTGTTAAATTTGCCGCTCGAATTTTACTGCGTTTCGGCTAAATTTACGGATATTTTGTCTGATATTTGCGGCGTTTTACGCGCCCCGTCGCCGCAAGCGCAAATCGGGCTTTTAAAATTTAGCTTTTTGCTTGTTATACACGCGCCGCAGCGGTATGAGCGCATATTTGAAAAAGAGTATGAGAATTTTCAGTAGAAAAATGCGTAAAATTTTACGACCTAAATTTTACTATTTTAAGGTTTCTTTGCTTTTTTTGCAGAAATTTACGGTTTTAAATTTAGCTCGCCGTAAAGAGTAAAATTTTAGCGATACCTATAAATTTAAAATTTCTCGCGCCTTTCGTTTGCATGCCTCAAATTTTTGCTCAAATTCCGCGCGTCTTTGCAGCTCGTTTTTTGCCCCCATTTTGGTGTATCCCGAGCCTCGCCCTAGAAAATATACATAGCCCATATTATAAAATTTCGTTATCAACGGCACTTTGTCATTATTAAATTTACAAATTTTGCCGCCGTCTGACCTAACGGGCGAATTTCGTCTAAATTCCAAGCTCGGTTCTTACGAGCGCTTCGTTTTGCGGCGTCAAAAAGCCTGCGATATCCTGCCACATGGAGTGAAAGCCGTATCCGCCGTCTATCATCTCGCTGCGCGCGGCGTCCAAGCTCCAGCCCTGATAGATCACGCGGTACATCGCCACCACAAGGCCCGTGCGATCGGCTCCGTGATAGCAGTGTACGAGCACGGCACCCTCCTTTTGGCGCTCGCGAATGGTGCGCAAGACGTCCGCGATCTGCGCGGGTTTTATCTCCCAGCTTTGAAGCGGCTTGCTTGCGAGCCAAAATTGATCCCCAAACGCCCTTCTGTCGCCGCCTCTACTAAAATAGCGCAGATTTACGATGCTTTTGATGCCAAGCTCGTGCAGCTTTGCGGCGTAGCTTCCATCAAGCTGTGCGCTGCGAAACAGCAGCTCGTCCACGCGGTAGAAATTTTTAGCTTCGTCGATGAGGGTCGCTTTTTGCGATGAGTTTGGGTTTGTACCGCTCGCCGCGGTATCTACGTTTTTGAAATGCGCGTCTTGAAATTTGGCACCTTTTGCGTCCGCGAGATTTAGCTCCGCGCCGCTTGTTTTTCTAAAATTTATGGAATTCGTATCTGTCGCGAGCTCTGCATTTATGTCGGTCGCAAAGCAAAATACAGCCGCTAGCGCAAGGGGTTTAAATTTCAAATTTCATCCTTTAAATTTGGCTAAATTTTATGATTTTTGTAAAATTTGACGCTCGTGGCTAAAATGCAAAATTTTCAAGCGCGCCTTAATTTAACGCAAAATTTGAGCGTCAAGCCCGCCCAAATCGCCGTCAAATTTTGCCGAGAGTCCGCAAACCGCGCGCCGTTAAAATCAAAATTTCGTTTTAAATTTCCCCGTTCCCGCCCTCAGTATCGCTAGATCAGTACGCGGTAGTTACATTGCGTAGTTACATTGCCCCTGTAAATTTACTGAAAATAAATCGTAAAAGGGGTGCGCCCGTTTCCGCGAGCGCTGCCATAAACCTGCTTCGCAGGTGAGTTTCGTACTCGCCTCTTGCGATACTTACCCGAAATTTTTCTAAATTTTACGCTTTTAGCTTTCGATCAGATCGGTCTGCCAGTTCACGCCTTGAAGCGTCGTATCAAGCTGCCTGATCTGCCTAGCTAGCTCGTCCACCTGCTTTTGTAGCGCCGCGACATCGACCGTGCTTAAAATTTTAATCTCGCTGCGCGAATAAACGTCCACTTTTTGCGCAGAAGCTTGCGCGAAAGCCCGCAGCGCTCCCGCTTTTAGCGTGAGTATGTCGCGTTTGGCGATTAGCTCGGTTAGGCTCTTGCCGTCAGCTTTCGCGGTGCAGTTGGTTAAATTTATTCGAACGATTAGCCGCTCAAGCTCGCTTGTGAGCGCGTCTAGTTCGGCTAGCAGCGCCTTTGGCTCTTCACTGGGTTTCTCGCCCTCTTGCACCTTCGCATTGTCCGCGAGCCTTGATTTTAGCTGCTCGATGCGTTTTTGTATGTCGGCGCGCAGTATCAGCGCCTCGGCTAGTTTCATTTTCGTCCTTTTTTAAAATTTACTTGCCGCCGCCAAGCTGCCTATCCTGGCCGTAGTGCGGCGAATACGGGCCGTAGAGCAAGCATTTGTTGCAGTTCTGACCCAGCAGCATCGCATCTGCGCTCGCGGAGAGCTTGTATCCCGCGTCGGAGACGGTATCGCCGATCTGCTTGATGACCGCGGAGATCAGCATGCCTACAAGATCGCTACTGCCTCTGCTTGAGTCGTCGCTTACCTGTGCCGAGCCCTCCCAGAGCGTCGCGCCGCTTCGCAGATCTACGAGCTTGGCATTGACCGCCACGACGCTTACGCTATTTAGCAGCATATACGAAGTGCCGTATTTGACGACGTTCAGATACAGCACGGCGTCCGCACCGAAAATCTGCCTTAGCTTGTGCGCGGAGACGTTTTGGATCTCGCTAGCCTCGTAAATTCCGTTATTTTTGAAGGTCTCATGCACGAGCGCCGGATCAAATACGTAATACCCCGCCTCGCTTAGCGGATAGATCGCGTTGGCGAGCACGGCAGCGCCTGCGTCCACTTCGGTAGTTTCGTTGCTCGGCATCAGCACCAAAATAGATCGCGGCTTGGCCTGCTGAAGCGCCGAGTAGTCGTAAATTTCAGGCTCGCTTAGAGCGCACGCGTTAAAAAACAGCGCCACGAATACGCTAAAAATCGCTATTTGAGCTTTGTTTTTCATTTTTTAGCCTTTTTATTCGTTTTGCCGCCCTGCTTTGCGGCAGCTTTGCCTTGCTTTGCAGAGGCTGATTTGGCGGCTTCGCTTCCGCTTGATCCTTGAGCTTTATCGGCGCCGGACTTGGCCGCAGCCTCAGCTTTTTTAAGCGCGGCAGGGTTTGTAACGAAGGTCAAAAACGGCTTTGATTCGGGGAAGGCCTGAGCTTCTTTTTCGAAATTCTCCCTCGCCCTCACGCCGTTGCCCGCGCTTAGATACAAAAGCCCCAGATGCGAATAAAGCCCCGGCGGGACCCTACACCCCTTTTCATATGCCTTTTGGATAGATTTTTCAAGCGCTTCGATCTGCTCGCCTACGTCGCCTTCCTGCTTTAGATACTGATAAGTCGAGTCCGTGTAGCTGCCGTCCCAGTAATAAATTTGATTCCGCGTCCCGCCGCCGCAGCCGCAAAAGATCACGGCCGCAGCAGCAAGAGCAAGAGCGCTGCTCGCTTTCAAATTTAATCCTTATCTCACTTTAAACGCGCCGTTTTCAAGGCCGTTAACGAGATTATTGACCGCTTCGATGATCGCTAGGCTTAGCACCTTGCCGTTTAGCGTCGAATCATAGCCCGCAGTGCCGCCGAAACCTAGCACTTCGCGATTTGACAGCTCGTACTCGCCCGCGCCCTGAGTCGAAAAGACCACCTTGGACGTTCTGACGTCAACGATGTTTAAATTTACTTTAGAATACGCGGTTTGGGTTTTTCCTTTACCCAAAATTCCAAACAGCTGATGATCTCCAGTCGTCTTGCGGCCAAACTCAGTCACGTCTCCGGTGATAACATATCTGGCGCCTTTTAAGCTTTGCGCGCTTTTGGAGATTGTGCTTTCCTCTTTGATGGCGCGCATATTCGTACGATCAAGCACCGAAAAGCGTCCGGTTTGCTGTAAATTTGAAATAAGGATCGTCTGCGCTTGGTTGCCCAGTCTATCCTCGCCGTCGGAGAACACGCCGTTATTGTAAGAGGATTGGTTGTTAAAACGTCCTACCGACACGGCGATCCGCTCGCCCGAGTAATTAGTGTTTAGACTCGCTACCGTAGGGGTTTGTACTACGCGAGAGCTCTCTTTCGCGCATCCGCTAAATAGCGCCAGCACCGAAGCTGCAATAACGGCAGCCGATATGGTTTTTTTGAAATTCATTCTTTACTCCTTGAAAAAATTTACGTATAATATCTCATTGTTTCTTAAAATTTTATGTATAAATTTAAGCGCATAAATTTAGCAAAGCGGGAGCGATTATGCTTAATATTTTACTGGTCGAAGACGACGAGGCTTTGAGCTCGGCGA
>CAJPSJ010000116.1 GCA_905373295.1 uncultured Campylobacter sp.
CAAACTCCTGCGAGTCAGAATAATTGGTAAAATTTGCGTTCTTTGATCCGCTCTGCCGAGAGTGGTACGATGGAATTTCGCGAGGAAGCAAAAGAAAGATCGGATGCAAAAGAGCCCAAGGTTTCGGCATTTAAAAGCATTTTAGAAAATGAGCTGCTTAGCTCGGATACCGCAAGACCTAGCGACGTGCGAGTAGAGCTGGTGCGCGAAATCGACGAAAATAATGCTGCCGTAGTGCTAAGCTTCGCGGGCAAAAAACATCTAGTGGTGTTGAAAAGTTCCAACGCTATCGATTGATGAGGCGTAGAATTTCGCAACTTGCGGGCTTTGCGACCCATAAAATTTTGCAATTTGTTAAATTTTAAAAATTGTGGAATTTTATAACGCTAGAAATTTATGCCACATTTAAGCTTCATCGCCAAAAGGTCGCGATGAGGTTTAAATTTGAAAAGAAAGAAGGGCAAAAGCTCGGGTAAGCTTTAAAATTTAACCCGCGCCTCGCCCGTATAAGATTGATCTAAAATCTTACTTCCAAATCGACGTAGAAATTTCGTCCAGCGCCCACCGCTACAGTATCGCGCGTGCGGTTTGCGTTGATGTAGTGGCGATCAAAAATATTATTTACGCCAAAGCTTACGTCCGCGCCGTCAAGCACCGAAATAACGCCGTTTTTGATCTTGTAGCTTCCTCTGAAATTCGCGATCGTAAAGGACTTATCTACATAAAAATACTCCCTCCCGCGTGCAAAATATGAAGCGGGTTTGGAGTGAGGTTTGAAATAGTGGCTCACCTGAAATCCTAGACTCAAATCTTGCAGCGGCGAATAATCTATGTTCGCGCTTAGTTTTTTGGCGTGGTTATTGATGTTTTCGTGCGTCTTTTTATTGTAAATTCTAAGTCGCTCGAAGCTCGCGCCGAAATCAAAGTCCTGCGTTTGGTAGTTTGAGCTTAGCTCAAAACCATGCCTTTTGGCTTGATCGATATTTTGATACTGTCCGTATTGTTGCGAAAAGCCGCCCGGCGGTACGCCAAGATGCGGTAGCGGCTTAACGTCAATCATATCTTTGATATTGCCGTTAAAATAGATAAATTTCATATCGAAGTGATCGTCCGTAAAAATTTCATCCTGTTTAAAACTAAATCCGACCTCGTACTCTTTGACGGTCTCGGGCTTTAGATCGGGATTTGGGATGTAATAATACATTCGGTTGATAGGCCCTGCTTGCGATGTTTCGTGCGGAGTAGGCGCGCGGAAACTCTCGCTGTATCCTGCTAAAAGCGTAAATTTATCAAAGAGCGTATAGGCAATCGCCGCGCGCGGAGAAAATCTCGAATCTTTAAATTTAGCCGATCTGCCTTTGATATCTCGATCGAATCTATCGTATCTACCGCCTAAGGTAAGCTCCAAATCATCGTGCAAGCGGATCAGATCCTGCGCGAAAAGTCCGTAGCTATTGTATTCGTTCGGAAATGAGGCGAAATCTCTTAGCGCTCCATTTTGGATAAAGATCGCATCCTCCTGCCTATTTTCGTAATCGCCGCCGTAGGCTAAGCTGTGATGCAAAAACGCCGTGTCGAATTCCGAGATATTTTTGATCTCCAGCCCCTTGCGATCATCTTTGTTCGTGTAGCTGCCGGTATCTGCGCCGTCGGTATAGCCGCGTTTATACTCGGCTCTGCTTTTATAGGCCTTAAAAGACATATCAACTAGCGGGTTTTGCGGCATGAAGCTCCAATCAAAAACATAATCTCTCTGGCTTAAATTTCCTCTTACGAAGAGATCTGTGTCGTTTTGCCATAATGTCTGCCACATCGTGTGTAAATTTTCGTCGTAATCAAAGGCGCTGAAGCTTATGCGGTGATCGTCTAAATTTGCGCCGATCTTAAAAAATCCGGTATCGATATGCTCGTTATTAAAGCTCTTATCGTAGCCCTCACCGTAGTGCGTGCCGCCGTCTGCGAACTTGATATTGCCGTAGCTTGCGCGCTTGCCGTAGAGTAAAACATCGATCGGAATTTCCTCTCCCTTGCCGTAGATTGCGCCGCGCGTGCTATGCATATTGTTTGATTCGAGCCTCTGCCCCAGCATCAAACCTACGCTTTTACCCTCGCTTAGATAATCGCTCGCGCTTTTGGTCTGCATATTTACGATACCGCCGATTGCGCCCGAGCCGTGAAGCACGGACGAGGCGCCCTTTATGACCTCGACGCGCTTTAGGATATCGCTATCGGTGCGAAAGGATGAGATCATATTCGAGTACATCCCCGCGCTTCTGCGCACGCCGTCTTGCTTGATGATGACGCGCTCGTCGCTTTGATATCCGAATCCGCGGACCTGAAACTGCCTACCGATCTGACGCCCCATATCCATGCTGCCGTCAACGCCCGGTATCTGCATAATCGAATCGATCACGTTGGTTTTGGCTTTCATATCCTTGGGGGTTAAAATTCCGGCCGAGCCCGCGTATTTTAGGTTATCGACCGCGCTTACCGTCGCTTGCACGACGATTTGACCCAGATCCTGCGACTTCGTGGCGTTGTTTTCGGCTGCATTCGCTCCGCCTATCGCGCCTATCGCAAGCGGCACCAATAAAATTCGCTTTTTCATACCCGCCCTTTAAAATAAAATTGAAATGCATTATTATATATCCGCATACTTAAATAAGGTTGAAATTTAATTTCAAAACCATTTGAAATTTGTTTTTATTGGCGGCAAGTATTGTGCCCTGTCTGAGCCGCTTACGCGTTTTTACTTCGTCTTGTCCGTACCTTGCCCGCGCCGTTTCTGCCCCCTCCGCTCCGCTTGTATCCGCCTACATCACGTCCGCGCTACCTCTACGCTTTAGCTTTTTGTTTCGATCCGTCTGTGCCGAAATCTGGCAGATAAATTTGGCGTTTTTATCTCAACAAAGAGTCTAAATTTAAACGTCCGCGATTTACTTGCGTCTAAATTTATCGACTGCCCTCGCGATTTAAATCTTTCGCTTTTCGTAAATTTAGATCGGAATTTATTTACTTTTTATTTTACAAAGGATAAAATCGCGCCTAAGAGATCGGTCGATCTAGATTATTTCAGGATCTTTTCATGAATAACGTTAAATGGTACATCATCGCAGGCGCCGTGCTAGGCGTGCTGGGTGCGACGCTGGTGCATTTCGGAAACCCGGGCAATATGGGCGTTTGCGTCGCTTGCTTTTTGCGCGACACCACCGGCGCGTTAGGCTTTCACCGAGCTGCCGCAGTGCAATACATCCGCCCGGAGATCATAGGGCTCGTGTTCGGCGGCTTTTTGGCAAGCGTGCTTTGGACGCGCGAGTTCGCGCCGGTTACGGGCAGCTCGCCGTTTGCGAAATTTTTCCTAGGGATCTTCGCGATGATCGGCTGCCTTGTATTTTTGGGATGCCCGTGGCGCGCGTTTTTGCGCCTAGGCGGCGGCGATTTGACCGCGCTAGCCGGGTTAGCGGGTCTGATCTGCGGCGTACTCATTGGGTTTTTGCTTAAAAAGCGCGGCTATGAGGCGAGCAAAGAGGCAAGACTTAGCGGCGCGATCGGAATTCTGCCCGTGTTACTGGGCGCTGCGCTGCTTGCGGCCTTGGTTTTCGGACTCAAAACGGGCGAGGGCGGCGCGCTTTTTATCTCCGCTAAAGGCCCCGGCGCGCAACACGCTGCGGTAGGCATCTCGCTGGCTGCGGGCATTATCGTGGGCGCGGTGATGCACAAGAGCAAATTTTGCAGCGTCGGCGCATTCGGTAGAATTTTCCGCGGCGATTTCTCGATGTTTTGGGGCGTGCTAAGCGTCATCGTGTTTGCGAGCATCGCAAATATCGCGTTTGGGCAATACAAACTCGGCTTTGAAGGCCAGCCTATCGCACATAACGATTTCGTTTGGAATTTCTTGGGCATGGTGCTCGCAGGACTTTGTTTCAGCCTCAGCGAGGGCTGCCCGGGCAAGCATCTGGTGCAGGCCGGCACGGGAAATTTAAGCTCGGGCATATTCGTCATCGGCATGGCGGCGGGCGCCGCGATCGCGCATAATTTCTTGCTCGCAAGCTCGGCCAAAGGTATCACTGAGTTCGCTCCTTACGCGGTCGCGATCGGTTTTGTTTTTGCGTTTTACGTGGGGATTTTCCAAAGACACGTCGGCTAACGTAGACATTCAGCTACAGAACTTGGCTCGATTCGCTGTCATACGCTTGGTGTAACCGCAAACCCATGCTTTAATTGCAAAATTATATACGGTGAAATTTAAAATCGCCGTATAAAATTTTGTGCCGCTATAACTTTAAAAAGTAATTTTTGTGCCTGCGTTAGTAAATTTTAAAGTCATTCTTGTTAGACTACGCATTAAATTTTGCTAAATTTAAGGTTGTTTTTTGGAATTTACTACAATTTTTTTCGGTTTTGTTTTTTGCTATTTCGCTGATTTTTGCAGCATTTTTGTCGAATAGAACTTTTAAAATTGCTGTGGGCATAATTGCACTAATTTATATTTTTGCACTTTGCTTCGATTTGTTGCTATTTTTCGTTTTTGGAAAGCATTTCGGACTATTTGTGATAACATTTTTTCGTACCTCTATAGAAAGCGCTCCGATTGCAAGTTTTGCGCGTGAAATCGCGATTTTGGTGATGATTTGCGTAGCGATCATATTACTTAGTACAATCATTACCGTACGCATTTTGCATTTTCGTCATAACTCAAAGCTTAGTATTTTATTTATGCCATATATTTTAGCAGCCTTTTTTTTAAATCCTCTTTACGATGCAGCTAGAGAATATTATCTACAACTGAATCCGCCCGTAGAAGCGATTAAGAATCAGGTTTATCCGTATCTAACCATTCCACATCCCAAGGCTCCGATAAAGCGTAAAAATATTGTCTATATTTTTTTAGAGAGTTTTGATCGCGCCTATACTGACGAAAGAAATTTTGCCAAACTTACACCATATCTAAATGCACTCAAAAATCGTATAGATTTTTCTGAAATACACCAAGTAGTAGATACTGGTTTTACTATTAAAGGGCTGTTTGGTTCACACTGCGCTGCAAATTATACGTTTGCATCTGCCAAAGATATGGCTTCTGAAAATTTTACTAAAAATATTGTCTGCGCTAGCGAAATTTTACACTCTTTGGGATACCATACCTATTTTATAAAGGGCGCTGACTTAAATTTTCAGGGTACTAGAGGCTTTTTGCGTCAAAGAGGTTATGACGAAATTAAGGGGAGAGACGAAATTTTAGCCGTGGATCCCATCAGTTCATACTAACGAATGGGGTGTGGATGACGATGATATGCTTCGTGTGGCATGGAATGATTTTGAGCGTCTGAACAAAGTAGGTAAGCCGTTTTTGTTCTCACTTCTCACGATTGGTACGCACACTCCAAGTGGATTTATCCCGCGCTCATGTGAAGGGCTAGAATATAATAAAAATGCCGTGCCAATGCTACGCGCGGTGCATTGCAGTGACCTATTAGTGAGTAAATTTATTGAGCAAATCCGCTCAAGTCCATATGCAGCGAACACAATCATTGTACTGCAAAATGATCATCCGCTATTTTATAAAAATGCTATAGATGGTGGCTTTGGCGATGGACTTAAAGACGAGCGGGACTTATTTGTGATACTGGATGATGATTTGGATGGAGAGTTTGAGATCAAAAAGCGTGGTACTTCGTTCGATACTTTTACAACTGTGCTTGGGTATTTAGGAATCTTGGATGAGATGAATTTCGGCAGAAACCTGCTCTCGCGCGAGAGCTTACCATTTGATGCCGATGATGAATTCTTTGTAAACGCAAGTAGAATTTTGTCTAAGCTTTCTTATAACGAAGCGGTACGAGCACAGCAAGAGTCTAGCAAATAGACTCATTTTTGTCACCTCAAGTAGTATAAACGGATATAAAACTCCCTCGTTTTAATCCTTGCCGATTGCGATTTACATTTGAGGCATTTATTTGCAACAATCATGGAATTTTGTAAATATAAGAGTTCTATATTATCTATCTAGTTAGCCGTGATATCGTAAAATTATGTTTATATTGCACCGCAAATTCGCTTTTACTAAGCGTAGCATACAGATTTAACACTTATTGCGTTTAACTGACAAGATGGATCTTGGCACTATAACCCGACCAAAATCAGCCATATCTACTTTTTGGCAGCTGCCGCATACTTTTAGCGCCACACCACCGCGATATAGCTCCTTTAGTTTGGCTACCAGATCGATGTCGTAATTCCTGGGCTTTTCTGTGCTATCTCTTACGAGATCGACCGCGTCATTCATAAGAAAAATTCTTACATCTTCGCCTTTTTTATGCAGGTTGTCCGCTAGCCTCAATGCGTTGTAGGCGTTGTACGAGCCGTTATACGGCTGATTTGCCAGGATCAGTAGGATTTTCATCTTGCGCCCCTTCGTTTAAAAATTTATTGAAAAGAATTCTATATTAAAGCGAGCTTGCATTACCTTAAATTTAGATTACGGATAAGAGCGGTTTAAATTTTAGCCTTTATAAATTTAATTTTTTTCGCTACGAGCCAAATTTATAGCATCGATTAGGCTTTGCAGCAGCTCGTCTGCAGCTTTCGCTTTATCGCGCGCGCCGCGATTTTTGCCGTTTGAAGCGCCGGGTCCCGCCCCGCTTACGCAG
>CAJPSJ010000117.1 GCA_905373295.1 uncultured Campylobacter sp.
TCGCTAAGCAAAATTTCAAGCTTGGCTGCGTAGGATTTGGGCTTTTTGCGCTAAATATCGCAGCAGGCGCACTAAATTTTTTAGGGCGGTTAGGAAGCGTAGCGGATAAAAAGGCAAGCGAGATTAGAGCTAGGCAAAAGGCGCCTGCAAATTAGTGCAACTCCCTAACGCTACTGAAATTTAGCGGTGCTTAAAAGCGAGCGGGTTTACACATCCAAGGCGCCGCAAAATTTATGCGTTTTTGGCTAAAATGGCGGATTAGAATTAGCAAAATTTTAAAGGAGCGCTTTGAAAATTTTACTTGTCGAGGATGAAAAAGATCTAAATCAAATCATCGCAAAATGTCTGAAAAAGGACGGCTACAGCGTAGATTGCGCCTTTTGCGGCAAGGAAGCGCTAGAGTTTTTGGATGTCGCAAAATATGACGCTATCGTGCTTGATGCGATGATGCCTGTGATGGACGGCTTTGAGTTTTTGAAGGCGGTGCGGGCGCGCGGACTGGGAACGCCGGTTTTATTTTTAACTGCGCGAGACGCCAAAGAAGATATCGTCGCAGGACTTGATCTGGGCGCAGACGATTATATGGTTAAGCCCTTTGATTTTCGTGAGCTTTTGGCGCGACTTCGCGCAATTATTAGGCGTAAAAACGCTACTGCGGATAACGAAATTATCATAGGGCAAGTGCGCCTAAATCTAAGCAAAAAATCGGTCGTCTGCGCGGGCGAGGTAGTGGAGCTAACGGGAAAGGAATATAGAATTTTAGAGCTTTTGATGCTAAATCGCGGTGCGATTTTAAGCCGCGAACAAATCGGCGAGAGCATTTGGGATTTTAGCGGCGAAGCAAGCTCAAATGTTATCGATGTTTTAATCAAAAATATCCGCAAAAAGCTAGGCGAGCACGGCGATATAATAGAAACGAAGCGAGGGCTTGGCTATGTCGTGGCAAAATAGCAAGATTTGTATCAAAATTTCGGCGATTGCGAAGCAGATTTTTGTCACTACGGCGCTTTTCATATTAAAATTCGTGCGAAATTTTAAACAGAATTTTACGCATAATTTTGCATGTTTAAAGAAAAGCCGCAAGAAAAATCCCACGCAAAATATCGAGTTAAACCAGACGCTAAATTCTACTCAAAGCCAGGCGTCAAATTTTAAACGGAATTCCACGCAAAATCTGGCATCAAATTCCGCGCCGAATTTTGCTGCTACAAGCGCAACGCCTAATCTAGCGCAAAATTCTAATAGCGTTCTCGCGCAAAGTCAAGAACAAAATTTCGCGTCTAAAATCTCGATAAGAAATTTTACTCAAGCCTTAGTCCTTGCATTCTCAACTGCTAAAGAGAATTTTATCTCACGCGCGCTACCTATCAGCCTACGCGTGACGCTTTATTACAGCGTATTTATTTTGGCGCTTGAAGGCGCTATTATCGGCATTTGCGGCTATATTTTAGACGAAGTATCAGGAAGCTCCGTTAGCCAAAAAAAGCTTGCCCGCTTAGTGCAAAAAGCCGCGCGCGAGGGAAAATTTAAAAACTTTGATGACGGTGTATTTTTCTACGAACATGACGGGAAAGGCGGCGTGATCGCAGGATTTGTGCCTAAAGGCTTCGATCCTGCGTTGCCGCTCTCGCCTCAAGGCGCGCGCGAGGTGGAGCTTGACGACGATGAGTTTTTCTATTACGACGCGCAGATCAAAGGGCGCAGTGCATGGATACGCGGCGTCATCGCAGTTAGCGAGTTTGAGCTTGCGATGAAGCGCGTGATGCTGATAGCTCTTATCCTATCCGCCGCTATTTGTGATGCTAGTCATCTACGGCGGCTACGCGATCATAAAAAGAGCGTTTAAGCCCGTGCGCACTATGTCGCGTACAGCTAGCGAGATCGGAGCTAGCGGCGATTTTACGCGACGAATAGAGCTACCGCGAGGCAAGGATGAGCTAAGCGCGCTCGCAGCTACGTTTAATGAAATGCTAGCATCACTGCAAAGCGCGTTTGAGCGCGAGCGGCAGCTAAGCGCCGATCTTTCGCATGAGCTGCGCACACCCGCTGCTGTCATACTGGCTCAAAGCGACTACGCTCTAGCCTACGAGCAAGACGCGAGCGAGACGAAGGAGAATTTCGCTGTCATAAACAATCAAGCGCGTAAAATTTCGGCGCTAATAGAGCAAATTTTAGAGCTTGCCCGCTTGCAGCGCGGCGCGCGTTTGGCACCCGTAAGCTTAAACAAAATCGCAAGCGAGTGCGCGCAAGACTTTCAACTTTTGTGCGCACAAAAAGGGCTAAGTTTTAGCTCGCAGATAGCCGAGGGCGTGCACGTAAACGGCGATGAGCTGCTTTTGACCAGGCTGATTAACAATCTTTTAAGCAATGCTTTAAAATTTACGCGCAGCAGCGTCGTTTTAGAGCTTTGCGTCAGTGCAGACGCGTGCGAACTTAGCATAAGCGACGACGGAGAGGGCATCGAGCCTGCTTTGCAAACTAAAATTTGGGACAAGCTCTATCAAATCGAGCGTTCCAGAAATCGCGAGCAAAATAACGGCGCAGGGCTCGGACTAGCCATCACCTCACAAATCGCAAAGATCCATGGCGCGCAGATTTCACTACGTAGCGAAGTAGGACGCGGAAGCAAATTTAGCGTAAAGCTTAAGAAGGTTTAGGCGGTTTTGTGGGCTTGGCGGCGTAAAGAAATGCTGGGCGGCGAAATTCTTAAAATTTTATCGCCTATCGTTGCTTAAAAATTTAACGACTATAGCCGTATATAGGGGCGATGGTGTAATTTTAAAATTAGGCCGGCGTCGCCAATAATATCGGATGATTTTTGCGATAGTCGTGCGCTTTTAAATTTAAATGGGCCAAATTTTAAAATTTAGTTTTACCGCGAAATTCCGCGGCGAATTAATAAGGCAAGGCGCAGCATTTTACCCTTAGGCGAAGTGATAAAGCAAGCGCTTTATAGCTTAAGTAGGCCGGCACGGGTAATTTAAAAATTTTAGGGTATGCGGCAAAATAAGCCTTCGCTGAAATTTCACGGCGCAGTATTGCAGGATAAACCTTTGCTAAAATTCTAAGACGCCACATTCAGCTCTAGAGAATTTAAATTTAGGAGTATCTAGCGACCGAGTAAAAATTTAAATACGGAGCAAAAAAGACGGACTGAGATTTAAGGTCGCCTACATAAGCTAAATTTTGTCTTTTTGCACGCCTCTCTCTTGTAGATTACGGCGATATAATCAAAGCCGTTTGCCTTACCTCGCCCCATGAGATAGCCCCACCATTTATTATTATGACCCTGCCTCGCTCGTTGGTCTCGTATTCGTCCATTTCGCCGTCGTAGCGGGTGCTATAGCCAAATTTTAAGTGGATCTTGCACGGCGGTAGGTTAAATTTCACGAGCTCGCGACGAGTTACTTTTTCTGCATCGAGCTTGTCGCGAAACATCGCGCTTTAGCCGTGCGAAGCGCTGTTAAAAAGTAAAATTTCCTCGCCCGTTTTTACGCATTTGATTGCGAACTTGCGAGGTATGAGCTCGTCCTCATAAGTCTGCGGCGATGGACCTTTCTAAATTTTTTGCCCTGCCTAGGATCGTAATCGCTCTGCGCTCACATATATTTACGCACCTGTAGCAAAGCGTGCACTCATCGCCGAATTGCGCCTTTTTGCAAGCGAGCTTTATGTTTCGCATCGGGCAGGGTTTGACGCAAGCCCCGCAGCCGATGCATCGCGATGGATCGAGGCTCGGCTTATGCTTAGCAAAGGGGCTTTTATCCCAAATTTTCATCCAAAGTCGCTGTCCTAAAAACCCTGCGATACGACAGAGCGCGCCCAGCCCCTCTTGCGGCGGACGATTTGCGCTAAGCGCCTCCGCAACGCGTCTGACTTTAGCGTCCGCCTCTTTGATTATGCGCTCGTTTTTCGCTCGCGAGTAGCCAAAAATCGCCACGTCGAGGATGAACGCCGGCATTTTGATATGAGCGCCGCCCGTTATGTTTGCACCGAATTGTTTTAAAACTCTAGCCGCGCACCCTGCCCCGTCGCCGCTGAAAATCTCCATCGTAGCGAGGATGAATACGTTTTTGCCGCTAAAGCTCGCGCCATTTTCGTAGAGGAAGTCGCGCACGATACGCGGCAGGTCGCTAAAATAGACGGGATATGCCAAAATGATGTCGTTGTGGTGTTTTAAAAGCTCGCCGCAGGCCTCGCTCTCGATCGAGACGCAGATGCCGCCAAGATGAGCGATGAGCCTATCCACGCAGTGCTTCGTGTTGCCCGTGGCGCTAAAATAGATCGCTATCATACGCGTCTCCCAAACTATGCGAATTTCGGTGAAATTTAACCCTTACCGAACAAATAGAATTTTACGCTTCTTTTGCATAAAATTTTAAAATTTAGACGTGACGGCGAAATTTAAATATGCCGTCGCACCCTAAAAAAGCAAAATCAATTCAGATATTTTCTGCCGCCACCATGCCAAAAACCATACAATCAGCCATGCTCATAGTACCGAGCCTACTTGCGCCGTGAACGCCACCGGTGATTTCGCCCGCTGCATATAGCCCTGCGATCGGCTCGCCGCTAGCTGCGTCGATAACCTGGGCTTTGGTATTGATCTGCACGCCGCCCATGCAGTAAAGAATTTTTGGGCTTGTTTGGCACGCATAAAATGGAGCTTTTGATACGTCGATACCGCCT
This sequence comes from uncultured Campylobacter sp., assembly GCA_905373295.1. GTDB lineage: Bacteria > Campylobacterota > Campylobacteria > Campylobacterales > Campylobacteraceae > Campylobacter_B. The sequence goes on from CAJPSJ010000117.1 coordinate 4,690, forward strand.
ACATCGGCTTTTGTCAAAGGCTTGCCAAACTCCGGGTCACTTCCTGCTTTGACGTAGCCGTTAAAATCCGCGACGGTTTTTAAAAACGGCTCCAGCGGAATTTTATAAAATTTTGCAAGCTCTTCCAAGGTATTAAATTTTTTAATTGAGCCTGCTTCTACGCCTTTTGACGTATAGACCGGATTATTTGCATCAACTGCGGCTTGATCGCAGATATTTACAGGATAGTTGTCGTTATTTTCGCTCTCCGCCATGCATTTAAAGATCGCTTCGGTTTTGATCTTGCGCCCGGCGTGCTCGTTCATAAAGCGTTTGCCCGTCTTTGGATCGACGGTTAGACCATAGTCGTTAGCGCAGTGATTTGAAAATAGCGCAGAAGTACCAAATCCCTTCTCGCTAGGATTAGTATAAGGATTTAGTTGAATCCAGCTGAGTTGCAAAGGATTCGCACCTAGCTTCATCGCTGCGATAAGCGCACCTGCGGTAGCACCGGGTTGGCTTACGGTTTCGATATTGTCTTTTAGATACGGCACCTGCTGCGCGCGAAACCACTTATCCGAGCTGTATCCGCCCGCAGCCAAAATGACGCCATCTTTGGCTTTAAAAAATTTTTCTTCGCCGCTTTTGTTTTCCTTATCGTCGCTAGCAAGCTGCGGATCGAACTTATATTCTTCGCGACACTTCACGCCTACGACGCGACCGCTGTCGTCCACGATGAAATCATCAAATTTAGTACGCTTTTTGATTATGGCATTTGCATTTTCCTCGATCGCCTTATGCATCGGCTGGATGTAGCCCGAGCCGCTAGCATTTTTGACCTGTACGGCGCGCTTTAGCGAGTGTCCGCTAGCAGATATCACCTTGCCCGAAAACTCCACTCCGATGCTTTTTAGGTATTCAAAAGCATCGCCTGCACGGTCGTAGATGACGCCTAGCAAATCTACGTGATTTAAATTTAGCCCGTCTTTTAGGCAATCTGCGATGAAAGCCTCCTTACTATCCGTGATGCCCGCGGCTTTTTGGAATTCGTTATTTGGTACCGCCATATTGCCGGCGTTAATGACGGAGTTGCCGCCCGCACGGCCCATCTTTTCGATCATAAGCACTTTTTTGCCGCGCTTAAGAGCCTGAAGCGTCGCCATCGAGCCTGCAAAACCGCTACCGATAACGACAACGTCATATTCTTCGTCAAATTTTACGTCCTTAGCGTTTTGCGTTGCACTAGCACTGCTTGCAGCCAAAGCCAGAGCTCCCGCCGCGCCGATTTTCATAAAATTTCGTCTTGAAATTTCTTGCATTTTTTGCTCCTTGCGTTGAAATTTTATAGATTATACACCCGCGTAGCGAAATTTAAAATTTAACGTAAAGGCTTAGTGATAGAATTTTAAAAATTTAGAAAAGAAATTTTAAAAGTGCAAATTTAAAGCGAATGAATTTTACTCCGCTAGCCGAAGTCTAGGCGTAAATTTTAAAATTTACGGCGCACGGATTTGCTCGCCGCCTGTGCGAAATTTTGCCGCCGCTATAAAATTTTAAAGTGCGCAGTATTCAAATTTAAAACTCGCGCCGTAGAATTTCAAGCGCTTTAAATTTTAAAACGCTTTGAAATTCTACGGCACGCTTCGCGGCTCTATCTTGAAATTTTAAAGACGCACATAGTATTTCGGCGCAAAGCGCGTACCGCTACTTCGCGCCGAAATTTCGCGGACGTTAAATTTTTAAGCCCCGATTGTTTCGCCTGCGATCATTCCAAAAACCATACAATCAAGGATCGCATAGGTTCCGAGCCTGCTCGCGCCATGCACGCCACCGGTTACCTCGCCCGCAGCCCAAAGCCCTGGGATCGGCTCGTGCGTAAGGCTTGAGATGACTTGAGCTTTGGTGTTGATCTCAAGTCCGCCCATCGTGTGGTG
>CAJPSJ010000118.1 GCA_905373295.1 uncultured Campylobacter sp.
TATCGCTCTTGGCGATACATATCGGTGGCGAAATTTTACGACAGCCGCGGCAAAGTCATCCACAAAATGCGCCGTATCATCGCATCACACCAAGGGCTAAGGCTCATTTCCGCGCTTCGGTACAAGTTTAAATTTAAAAGCCTACGCCTCGTTAAATTTTTAGAATTTCACCAAAAACAAACTCACAAACCCGCTAAATTTAAAGCGGCGAAAATTTTAAATTCCTCGCCGCTAGCTAGCCGCGCAAGTTTGCCGAGCGCTTAAATTTAATGATCGCTCTTCAGCCCCGCGCCGCAAAGCGGGATGATGCTATCTCCTTGCAGATCGCGGCTTTCTTTGTAGCGCAGATACGCCGCGTAGGTAGCCGCGGTCGTATGCTCGACGTAAAATCCGCCGCGCGCAAGAGCCGCTCTGGCAGGCAGTATGTCGCTCTCGCTCGCCAAGATCACCTCGCGCTCGCCCGCGTAGCTTGAGCCAAAAATTTCACCCGCGCGCATCGGTCTTGCGATCGCGATACCCTCCGCTAGCGTCGGCTGCGGCTCGATCTCGCGCGCCGCACCTTTAGCGTCAAAAAGCGGAGCGCAATGCTCGCCCTGAACGATGAAAATTTTTGGCAGCGCCTCGATAAAGCCGCCCTCATATAGCTCGCCCAGCGCCGCTTGAGCGCCCAGTAGCAGCGTGCCGTTGCCCACGGGGATAAAGATATTGCGCGGCACCCTGCCCAGCTGCTCGTAGATTTCATAAACGTAGCTCTTTGTCCCCTCGTAAAAGATCGGATTATAAACGTGGTTAGCGTAATAAATTTGCTCCTGCGCTGCCTTTTTGCGGCACGCATCCGCCGTCTCGTCTCGGCTGCCGTCAAACACCGTGACGTGCGCGCCGTGGCTTTTGATCATATCGATCTTTTTGGGCGACGTGCCCTTCGGGACGTAAATTTCACACTCGATGCCCGCACGAGCGCAGTACGCCGCCACGGCGTTGCCCGCGTTACCGCTGGAGTCTTGCAGCACCTTTTTCACGCCGATATTTTTGGCATGTAGCACCAAAACCGCCGCGCCGCGATCTTTGAATGAAAGCGTAGGCATCGCGTAATCAAGCTTGAGATAGAGGTCTTTGCTGAATTCCACGCTCGCCGTAAGCCCCTCGCCCATCGAGATTTCTCTAAATTTAGCCGTGTCAATGCCCATAAACTTGCGGTATCTAAAGATGCTAAACTCGCTTTGATCTACAAGCGCGGGGTTAAATTTAGGCGCGTCGGAGTTTAGCTTATACAGCCCGCCGCAGTCGCATTTATAGCGCAAAGTATCGATGGGCGCGTGCTTGCCGCATCCCGTGCAGATGAAATCGCTCATTTTCGCTCCTATTTTTTCTCTTTTATTTTTGCGACGGCCTCGATCTCTACGAGGCAGCCGAAATGTAGAGCCGTAGTCGGCACCACGACGCGGGCGGGTTTGTGCGCGCCGAAAAACAGCGCGTACTGCTCGTCGATCACGTCCCAGTTCGCGACATCAGGCGTATAGACGCGGCACATCCGCACGTCGCTTTTATCCGCGCCCGCGGCGGCGAGCACTGCCGCGACGTTGCTTAGAGCCTGCGAGGTCTGCGCAGCAAGGCCCTCTGGAGCGACCCCCGTGCGCGGATCCACGCTTAGCTGCCCCGAGACGTAGAGCGTGCCGTCGTCGTCTAAGATGCCCGGCGCATAATGCGCCTTTTTCGGCGCGAAACCGGTTGGATAAATTTCTTTCATTTAAGCTCCTTTGCATATAAAATTTTATATAATTTTACTCTAAATTTATTAAAAATATATAACTATTTCTATAAATTTGCAAAATTTTAAAATTTAATCTAAATTCATAGATTTTTTTATATGAAATTTCAGGAGCCCGAATTGAACCAACTTTTGCAGACCTTTATACCGACCGCGCACCTTATTAAAAATACGATCGGCGATTGCGAGGTGGTCATCCATGATATGAGCACGCCGCAAAGCTCCGTCGTTTTCGTCCTCGGCGACGTAACGGGCAGAAGGATCGGTCAAAGCTTCGATCATCTGATAAAGGACGTGTTGCTAAGCAAAAATTTTGAAAACGACTGCACCGCAAACTACTACTTCACCGCGCAAAACGGCAAGCTCATACGCTCCTCGACTTCTTTGATCCGCGCCGTAAACGGCAAAGTAGTAGGCGCGCTGTGTGTAAATATCGATACCTCAAGCGCCATGGCGGCATACAAAGTAATAAAAAATCTTCTACCGAACGCAAAGCTCGATAGCAAGGAGTTACAGGGCGCAAATTTTACCGACGGAGGCTGCAATAACGCGGTATTAGATGAAGCGAGCTCAAATGACAGCGTAAATTTAGAAGTAAAAAACTTTAACGATTCGCAGCAAAATATCCTTGATATCGTCCAGGACCTTATCGCATCGGCTACGCACGATCTGGATGTAGAGCGGATGAAGAAAGAGGATCGAAAGCGCATCGTAAAATTTCTCGCGCAAAAAGGGATTTTTGAGGTAAAGGGCGCAGTGGAGCTCGTCGCAAAGGCGCTTAGGACGCAGAAAGTCACGATTTACTCGTATATGGATGAGGTAAGGAAGGAGAGCTAGCCGCAGCGCATAAATTTGATCTAAAATTTAACAAGCATTGCGCGCCTTGTTATCAGCGTAGCCATACGGAGTGGCGCAAATTTTAATCTGAATTTGATGAACAAATCAAAAAGCAGGACATACTAATTCCTATTTTATGCAGCATGTAACGGCATAAAAGCAAAACTCATCTATTACTCGAACTCGTAGCCCTTCGTATTCTTTAATTTCTCGTCATAATCGACTCCGTTAGCAATTCGCTTACGCGAAGCATTGAAATCCGCTCGTATCGGGCTTTTGTGCTCGTCAAACTCAAGTGGCGCGACACCGATGATATCTGCTAGCAGATGCGCTAAATCATCGCTCATAAAAGGCTCATCTTTCGCCGCAGCCAGCCTCTGCCATAGTTTAGCATGATCGCTCAAAAACTCGCGCGAAGCTATAAAAAGCAGCGGGATTTCGTAAGTAAAGCGGCTTTCCATGCCGTGCCCAAGGCGTCCATTTTCGTATAAATTCTCGCCGTGATCGCTAAGATAGACGATGAGGCTGTCGTCGCCAGAGAAAATTTTAAAAATTTCATTTATGACAAAATCGTTGTAAAGCACGCTGTTGTCATAATATGAGACGACATCCTTCTGCTTGGAAGTAAGTTTTGCCTTTACGTCCGCCGCGCTAAACTTGCCAAATCCCTCGGGATAGCGCAGGCTGTAATCCATATGGCTGCCGATGAGATGGATCACGTAGAAATTTCGCTCGCTCTGCCCCGCTTTCGCCTGATTTATGAGCGGAAGCAGCACCCCGTCAGGCTTGATGCGAACGGTTTCGTAAAGATTGCTCTTTGAGAGGAAGGATTCCGCGTCCGCGCGATCGGCAGCACTTTTAGCGCTTAGCGCATGTGCGCCGAAGGCTTCTTGATTGCTGATCCAAAAGGTGCGGTAGCCACTTAGCTTAAACATATCGATGATGCTAAGGTTGCGAAACCAAGCCCTTTTGCGCTCGCTTTCGTAATCGCTGAAATTTAAAAGCCGCATCAGCACCTGATTAGTCGTGCCGTAAGGCGAGATTGTATCGCTAAATTTTATCAGATTGCCGCTTGCCTCGAGACCCTCCAAAAGCGGCGTATTTTTAACGCCGTAGCCGTAGAGCGACATATGTCCGCGCTGCAAGCTCTCGCCGATTATTAGGATGATATTTTTGACACGAGACTTTTGCAAGGCGGGGTTTGTAGCGGCCTCAGGGTTTTTAGAATTTGAAATCACGCTGGGGCTTTGCGGCGCAGAATTTAAAGTTTCGCTCCAGCTTTGCACCTGAGCGCCTGGGGCGGAAGTAGAATTTTGAGATGCAAGGCCGGGGGTAGCGCTTTGCGGATCTGAATTTGCGCTGCTTTTTAAAACGCTTTCGTTCGCGCGCTTGGCCTCGTCATATCCGAGCTGCACTTCGCGCATATCGGTGATGAAATTTTTATCGCTTAGATAATCTTTTACCGTAAAGGCAAACTCCAGCGGGACATATTGCGATAGCTTGGTTATATAGCCGTGCTTGCCCTGAAAAGCTTTAGTGGCAATATCCGCGCAAAAGATCGTGCCATAGATAAGATAAAGCGCTGCTAGCAGCAATCTTAGGCGGCCATGCGCTTGCTCCCTCTTTCTCTGCCCTGCTCTTAGTACCGCACAAATGCAGCCGAGCAGCACCGCTAAATATAAAATCGTTGCGGGATTAAGAAACTGCGAAACAAACTCGCGCGTCTCGGCTGCGTCGGTATGGACGATCGCGTCAATCGCCACGACGTTGAAGCTTGAGTCGAAATTTACGATCAAAAACAAAGCTGCGCTCGCAATCAGCGCAATTAGCGCCAGTAGTACGCACGAAACGAGCTTAAAAAATCGCCCGCTAAGCAAATAGCAGAGGTGAAAGATGAGCAAATTTATGATGAATACCGCGGGAAAGCTCTCGGCGATGTAGGCAAAGATGGGGCCGTTAATCTGATAATGTATCTTAGCCCAGCATGCGAGCAGACATAGCGCCGTGCTGAGCCAAAACACCCTCCACACGGGACGTTCGCGCAGCGCGGCAAAAAAGCCGCGATCGATTTGCATAAACAAGCGCGCTATAAGCCTACCCGCTTTCGTCCGCGCCATAAGTCCGCCTATATTTGCTAGCGCTACATAAAATTTTTCTCTCATTTTATATTTCCTGCCTTGTACGAAGAGACGCGACGGCGCGCACTCTGCGTAGCGCGACATGTTTTCGCTTTAAAATCAAGGCGCAATCTTAGCCGCTTAAAGCTTTGAGCTTGCTTACTTGCGCGCCTTTACGCTTCAAATTTTGCGGCTAAATTTTAAAGATACGGGGAGTTTGGAATGGGGCGGCGGAATTTTGAGGCGAAGTTCCAATTTAAAACGGATTTATGAGTGAGGTTATGAGACAGAAGCTCCGGGATAAAATTATTAAAACGTAATTTCAAAAAATTTAGCTAATTGAAATTTCGAAGCAATATTGCCGCGGTCAAAACGCTCGGGCAAAAATTTTAATAAGATGCGCGGCAAATGGCGCGTTTTATAACGCTTGCATGCCTCATAAAGCCTGCTACGAGGCTAGAGCAGATGAAGCGACCGCGACGCGATATTTTTTAAAATTTACGGCCAGGCTACGAACCGTCGCGATAAGCCTTGAAAGGTCTTCGGACAAAAATTTATGCATGAAGCGATCAAAGTAAAATTCTACGGCACGAGCAGTGTAAAATTATTGAAAGCCAATCGCGAACAAAATTTTGCACTGATAAAAGTGTAAAATTTTAACTAGGCCGCGTTAGTTTTTACGCGAAATTCTACGCGATGCTTAGGACTTCTACCTTACCGTCGAAAACCGCCATGCAATGCTCGTAGTGGCTGGTGCGAAGCCTATCCTTACTTCTCGTGCTCCACTTATCCTCGGCGATGACCGGCGTGCCGTCCTTTTGGCAGATCATCGGCTCGATGCAAAAGACCATGCCGTTTTTGATTTTGGGGCCTGATTTTGGATTGTTGCCCTCCAGATAGTTTGGGATCTCGGGCTCTTCGTGCGGGTGCTTGCCGATGCCGTGGCCGCAGAAGCCGTATAGCGGCACGAAGCCGCGCGCACGGATAAATTTCTCGATCTCGAAGCTTAGCTCTTTGAAGTGCATCCCTACCCTGATCGTTTTTATGGCAAACTCTAGCGTGTCCTTACTGCATGCGATGAGATCTTCGTCGGCTTTTGAAATTTTACCGACGGGCAGAGTGCGTGCGCTGTCGCCGAAATATCCATTTAGCTTCGAGCCCAGATCGACGCCTAAGATATCGCCCTCTTGTAAGATCGTTTCGTCTGGGATGCCGTGGATGATGACTTCGTTTAGCGAGAGGCAGGCGGCGTTTGGAAAGCCGTATAGCCCTTTAAAAGCGGGATACGCGCCCTTAGAGGTGATAAAATCGTCGATCTTCTTATCGACTTCGAGCAGGCTAAGACCCGGCTTTATGAAAGAAGCTGCGTAATCGAGAGCTTGCGCGACGATCCTATTCGCTGCACGAAGCCCTTCTAAATCTTTTTTTGTTTTAAGCAAAATTGCCATTTTTATAGCCCGACCGCACTTAGAGTCTGATATTTGTTCATATAGATCTGCGCTTCGATGCGTCTCATCGTATCAAGAGCGACGGAGACGACGATCAGCACGCTGGTGCCGCCGAAATAAAACGGCACGCCCATAAATTTAACGAGCAGCCACGGAATGACGGTTACTAGCCCGAGATAGATCGAACCCCAAAACGTAAGACGGCTGGCGACTTCGTTTAAAAAGCTCGCCGTTCCTTCACCTGGACGAATACCCGGGATAAATCCGCCCTGCTTCTTTAAATTTTCACTAATGTCCTTGGAATTAAAAGCGATTGACGCATAAAAATACGCAAAAAATATAACCAACACAAAGGTCAAAAAGTTAAAGAAGTAGTTGCTCGGGCTTAAGAAATCGTGGATCTTTTGGATAAT
>CAJPSJ010000119.1 GCA_905373295.1 uncultured Campylobacter sp.
TTTTATCAAAGGCGAAAATTTTGGCTCGAGCTCAAAAAGCTCCGCTAGGCGCTGCTCGCTCGCTCTTTTGATATGTTCGCGGTTTATAAAGGCGAGTTTGTCCTCGTCAAATTTCGCCGGGCTTTTTGAAATTTTAGCGATGTCGAAAAACTCCACCGCCTCATCCATACTAAAGACCTCGCGCGGCGTTTTGTTGCCCAGCAGGATTAGATAATTCGCGATCGCCTCGGGCAGGTAGCCGCTTTGAAGCAGCCATTTTACCGAGGAGCTATCCTCGCGCTTGCTCATCTTTTTGCCTTCGGAATTTAATATGATCGGCAGGTGCGCGTATTTGATCTCGCCGTCGTAGCCGAGGCTTTGGCGGATCCAGTTTTGCTTTGGAGTGTTTGAGACGTGATCCTCGCCGCGGATTACGAAGCTCACGCCCTGCATCATATCGTCGCAGGCGCAGGCGAAGTTATATGTAGGCGTCTTGTCCGCGCGCATGATGACGAAGCTGTCGATATTCTGCGGCTCAAATGCGATACGACCTTTGATCGCGTCGGTAAATTCCAGCGCGTGATCCGGCTTTTTAAGGCGGATAGTAAAGGGCTTCTCACAGTTTAACACCTCTTCATCGCTTAAATGCTCGCAGTGCCCGTCGTAGCGGTACGCCTCGCCCGCGTCCTTGGCAGTTTGCTTTTTCGCCTCAAGCTCCTCCTCGCTGCAAAAACAGCAAAACGCCTTTTTCTCGGAGAGTAGCTTGGCTGCGAACTGCTGATGAAATTTTAAATTTTTGCTTTGATAATACAAGCTCTGCCACGAGATGCCGAATCGCTTTAAAATTTCGATAATCTCTTGATCTTTGCCTTCGATATTGCGCGCGGTGTCGGTATCCTCGATACGCAAAATAAAGCCGCTTTTATCCTGTAGCGAGCAGATGTAGTTGAAAATAGCCGCGCGTAAATTTCCGATATGCATATCGCCGGTGGGCGACGGAGCGAAGCGATACAATTTAGGTCCTTTGGGTTTAAATTTAAGCTGGGATTATACTTTTTACTTCCTAATAAAAAGCAAAAACAAAGCAAAAATAGGCTAATATCGGCGCATTTTATTTAAGGAGACAATATGAGTTTCATTCAGGAATTCAAAGAATTCGCAATGAAAGGCAACGTCATCGATATGGCGGTGGGCGTCGTTATCGGCGGGGCTTTCGGCAAGATCGTAACCTCGCTAGTAAGCGACATCATGATGCCAGTTTTAGGACTTCTTATGGGAGGCATGAATTTTACCGATCTTAAGATCGTGTTAAAAGAAGCGGTGGGGCAGACCCCTGCCGTTACGATAAACTACGGCTCGTTTATCCAAGTAACGGTCGATTTTATCATCATCGCGTTTTGTATATTTTGCGCGATCAAGGCGATCAATAAGCTTAAAAAGCCCGTCGAGCCTGCGCCGGAGCCGGCTGCGCCCGCTGAGCCTAGCGAAGAGATTAAACTTCTTACCGAGATAAGAGACCTGCTTAAAAAATAGGTCGCGGCGATGCTTGAGAGAATTCCTTATTTCAAAGCTCTAAGCGCAGCGCAAATCGATCGTTTGGAGCAGATTAGCATCCATAAAAGCTACAAAAAGGGCGAAATTTTATTTTTCGAGGGCGAGCGCTCGCAGTATCTATTAATCCTGCTAAAAGGAATTTTAAAAATCTATAAAACCTCCGCAAAGGGGCGTGAGATCCATATGCGCGAGATCCGCCCCATCTCGCTCGTAGCCGAGATGGTAAATTTCGAAGAGACGAGCTATCCTGCAAGTGGCGTGTTTTCGACAAACGGCGAGGTGCTAAAGATCGATTATGAAAAATTTAAAAACGAGTTTATGAGCGATCCAAAGATTTGCCTGGAGCTTTTAAAATCGATGTCTGAGAAGATCCGAGTGCTAAATGCGGTCTTTGATAATCAAGTCGTGCTTAACTGCGACGGCAAGATCGCTAAGTTTATCAGCGAGAATTTCGATATTTTTATGAGCACGAAATACACCAAAATAGCCAAAATTCTAAATGTCACCCCCGAAACATTTTCGCGCACCATCACTAAATTTAAAAAGAGCGGCGCGCTAATTTTAGACGATAAGCAAGAAATCACGGGCTTTGATAAAGATAAGCTGGATGAGTATATCCAAGGCTAGAGTTTGAAAAGCGCCTATATTTTTCCGATCGTCGGCACCGTTTTATTTCTGTTTTTTAATCTTTACGTCTACAGATCGATCAGCGCGCGCTTTACGCCATATAAAGGCTTCGCTACGTTTCGCCCCGCCTTGAGCTTGCTTTGCGTAGCTTTAGCGATTTTAGATGCGATATTTTTTGTGGGTTTTGGGCTTAATGGAAGCTTTAAAAACGAGCTACTCTATAAACTATGCGTATTTTGCATGGCGGCGTCCTTTTCGCTCTTTTTTATCTGCCTTGCTTACGATGTGCTAAGCGCAGCCGCGCATGTGGTTAAATTTAGCCAAAACAGGCGGAAATTTTTAAAAACCTTTATAGACGTAACCTTTGTAATAATGGCGTTTAGCTATATTTTTAAGGGGCTTTATAATGCACTAAAAATTCCAAAAATCACCGAGCGCGAAATAAAAATCAAAAGCTTAGCTCGCGAGCTAAGCTTTGCCGTCATCTCGGACGTGCATCTGGGCGAGTTTTTGAAAAAGGAGTTTTTGCAAGGCGTCGTAGCGCAGATAAACTCGCTAAATTACGATGCGCTACTGATCGTGGGCGATATGTTTGATCTGCGCTCGGATGAGCTCGGGGATATTTTGCAGCCTCTTGAGGCGATCAAAAAGCCTATCTTTTTCGTCACGGGCAACCACGAGTATTACCGCGGCGACGCAAGCGGGCTTATCGCGGCGATGCAAAAAGCGGGCGTGCGCGTGCTGCAAAACGAAAGCGTGGAATTTGAAGGGCTAAATTTAATGGGCGTGCACGATCTTAGCGGCTTTCGCTTCGGATACATGCAGCCAGATCTCGGCGCTGCGCTAGCGCAAGCAGACCCCGATAAACCAAAAATTTTACTCGCACATCAGCCAAAATACGTCGTGGATTTTGTGCGCGACGAGGTCGATCTGTGTATCTGCGGACACACGCACGCGGGGCAAATTTTTCCGTGGACGCTTTTGGTGCTGCTTAGCCAGAAGTATCTTTACGGGCTGTATAACGACGGGCTGAAGCAAATTTACGTAAGCAGCGGCGTAGGGTTTTGGGGCCCGCCGATAAGGGTCTTTGCCGATGCCGAAATCGCGCTGCTTAAGCTTAGAAAGGCATAGATGAGAAGTTTTATTTCGAGGATTTTTGGGGTTATCGCCGCGGTGAAATTCCCTAAATTTATACAAAATTTTATCAACCGCAAATATGTGGAATTTTTCAAAATCGATATGAGCGAATTTGATCCGCCGCAAAGCTACGCGAGCCTAAACGCGCTTTTTACTCGTCGTTTGCTGCGTCCGCGCGAGATATCGGCAGACGAGCGAGCCTTCATAAGCCCTAGCGACGGCGTGATCTTTGAGAGCGGATGCTGCGCCGATCTGCGGGCTTTTAGCGTAAAGGGCTGCGAATACAGCCTTAGCGAGCTGCTGGGACGCACGTTTACCGCAAACGAAAGCGGCGCAACTTATTCCGCAAGTGGCGTGCGAGCTGAAATTTATAGTGATGAAAGTAGCGCGAGCCGCGAAACGAGCGCAGAGGACGCCCAAGGCGGCGAAAATACAAAGGGCGTAAATTTAAGCTACGCAAACATCTATCTAAGCCCGCGCGATTATCATCATTATCATGCGCCGTGCGATCTGAGCGTGCTGCAGGCGCTTTATATCCCTGCCGATCTCTACAGCGTGGCGAAGAAATTTTTACTTAAAATTCCAAACCTTTACGCCAAAAACGAGCGCGTGATATTGAAGTGTAAAATGCCTAGCGGCGGGATTTTGTGGATGGTCTTCGTGGGCGCTTTAAACGTCGGCAAGATGAGATTTGATTTCGATGCACGAATACAGACGAATGCATGCGCGAGTAGAGCTGAAGCGCTTTACGAATATGAAAATTTAAAATTTAAAAAGGGCGATCATTTGGGAAATTTTGAGCTGGGCTCGACGATCGTGCTCGTAGCGCAAAGCGAGTTTTTAAAATTTGAAATCTCGGCTGATACGTCCGTAAAATTCGGGCAAAAAATCGTAGAATTTAATGAAATTTCATAAAATTCCATTTAAAATGCAGGATTTTTTCTTTAACTAAAATTAATTTTATTTAAATTTGGCTATAATCATCTCACTTTAAATCAAAGGATTTAACATGAAAAATTTAAAAGCTTTTACGATGATTGAGCTTGTTTTCGTCATCGTCGTTTTAGGTATTTTGGCGGGCATCGCGGTGCCTAGATTAGCCGCTACGCGCGATGATGCTACGATCGCTAAGATGCGAGGGGATATCGCTGCCATTAGAAGCGGACTTTCGCTAGTTAGAAGCGAGAATATGATGAGGGGCGTGACTACGTGGCCTGCTTTGGAGGGCTCGGACAACGCCACTCTTTTTGATGGCGTTTTGCAGCAGCCTATCTATCCTATGAGAAACGGCGGCAGAAATGGCTGGACTTTGGTTAGAAATGGCAACGATAATGCCACATCTACATATACGGCTACCGTAGCAGGCAAAAGTACTAACTTTACTTATTATCCAACAAGAGCTAGTATACCTACTTCCGGTGCAAATAAAGATAGAAACGTAGGCTCATTCGACTGCAATCACGCTAACGAGCTTTGCCAATCTTTAGCTCAATAGCTAAATGCTCTATTATGAAGTTGCGGTTTTGGGCGCCAGCCTAAAGCCGCTTACTTATAGTTCAAATTTTAAAATCCCAGCTTATCAAATCGTATCCGTTCCCGTAAAATCGAGCGTCAAATCCGCCGTGATCCTGCGTGAGGTTTCAAAGCCGAGCTTCAAAACCAAGGAAATTTTAGAGATTTCGCAGCTTAAATTTAGCTCGTTTCAAAGCACGCTTGCAAATTTTATCGCTAATTACTATGTTTGCGAAAAGGGCGTTGCATTCGGAATTTTCGAGCCTGCGAGCGAGACCGAGCGAGATTTTGCAAATCCTGCTACCAAGCAGAATTGTGCTTTCGAGCGAACCTACGCGGGTAAGCAATTTTTTGCGCTCGACGGGGATTGTGGCGTTATACAAAATTCCGCCACCGCGCTGAATTTCGCACAAAAACAGAATTTAAGACAGCCCTTAAATTTTACCTCGCAAAATTTCGCGCTAAATTCTACCGCCGCACAGAATTTTATCCAAGAGGGCTTTGTCAATGAACAAAATTCCGTTTCAATTCAAAACTCTACATCAGATCAAAATTCCGCCGCAATGAAGACCGCCATAAATTTTGCTGTCGCGCCGAGTTCGGCGCACAAACAAAATTCCAACATCGCGCAAAATTCGACCCAAGAGCGAGATTTTGCCGATAGAGAGAATTTTGTTTCAGCGCAAAATTTTACTTCAGCGCAAAATTCCGTCCTAATTCAAAATTTAGACGCTACCGCGCAAAGCCCCATTTCGCAGCCGCTATCTCCGCTTCAAATAGGTAAAATTCCAAGCCTCACCCCCGCGCAGGAGCAAGCGCGTAAATTTGCCGAAGTTAATGAAACGTCGCTGATCTTCGGCGATACGGGCAGCGGCAAGAGCGAAATTTATATCGCGCTGATCGCGCAGGCGCTCGCTGCGGGCAAACAGGCGCTGTTTTTAATGCCCGAGATTTCGCTCACGCCGCAGATGACGAAGCGGCTAAAAAGCTATTTCGGCGAGCGGCTCGGCGTCTGGCACTCCAAAATTTCGCCGAAAAAAAAGCGCGAAATTTTAGAAAAATTTAACGCAGGCGAGATCAGGCTCATCGCGGGCGCTCGCTCGGCGCTATTTTTGCCCTTTAGCGATCTGGGCCTCATCGTCGTGGACGAGGAGCACGACGACAGCTATAAATCGGCCGCGGCGCCGCGTCTAAATGCCCGCGACGCCGCGATTTTCGTCGGCAAGAAGCTTGGCATCCGCGTGGTTTTGGGCTCCGCGACGCCCGCGCTTAGCACCTACGCGAAGCAGCCGCATTTCCGCCTGCGCGGCACCTATTTTAGCAGCGACAAGCGCTTCATTTTCGACGAGAGCGAGACGGGGCTGAGCCCCAAAATTTTAACCGAGATCGAGCGTAGCCTCAAAGCCGGCAAGCAAGCAGTCGTGTTTTTGCCCACGCGCGCGAACTACAAATATATGGTCTGCGAAAACTGCGGGCAGATCGTGCGCTGCCCATTTTGCGCCGTCGGGATGAGCTACCACGCGGACGCTGCGGCGCTAAAGTGCCATTACTGCGGCTTTAGTACGTTTTACAAGGCGTCTTGCGAAAACTGCGGCGGCGAGGTGATGCAGGCGCGCAAGATCGGTACGGGCGAGCTCGCGGCACAGCTTACGGCGCGTTTCCCAAGTG
>CAJPSJ010000120.1 GCA_905373295.1 uncultured Campylobacter sp.
CACATATTCTATACGCCCTTTGATGTAATGCGTATTTCCCATCTATATAATGAAAAATATCTCCTATTCCTCCTTCTCCAGGAATAATTATTGCTTTTTCATCAAATTCGAATGTATTTGATTTTAGTATATTCTTGGATCGGACATAAAACGGATATTTCCCATTACTATCTTCATCTTGACGGTTTGAACTGCCTGTTCCAATATCCGCAACACCTCCAAGCTCCATAAATTCGACCCCATTCGGACAAAGTTCATTAATCAAATCAAAAATTTTACTCATTTCTTGCCTTTTAAAATTTTGCTCGGCTTCGCGAGCGAAATTTCGGAGCCATCGCTAGCCGTGTAAATAATAGCTTTCATATTTCACTGCCCGAATTTATTTCCGCAACGATTTGGTCGATTTGCTCGCGTAAATTTGAGATTTTAGCCACGGTCTGCTTTATCTGTAAATTTAACTCGTTTATGTCGATAATCTCGCGCGTATCCTTTGCCTCGACGTAAGAGCTCACAGCTAGATTATAGTCGTTGTTGGCTATTTTTTCATTATCTACGAGCGCACAGACGTGAGCTACGTCCTCTTTTTTATCAAACAGATCTATTATTTTTAAGATGTGCTCGCTAGTTAGGACGTTGTTGTTCGTCCTTTTTTCAAAAAACTCGCTAGCATCGATAAACTGTGTTTTAGTCTGGGTTTTATGCTTTGAAAGAACAAGGATATTTACAGCTATCGACGTGCCGTAAAAAAGATTTGGCGCGAGCGCGATGACGGTCTCGACGAAATTTTCTTTTACGAGGTATTCGCGGATCTTTTTTTCAGCGCCGCCTCTGTAAAAAATACCCGGAAAACTAACTATAGCGGCTCTGCCTTTTGCCGAAAGGTAGCTAAGCGCGTGCATGATAAAGGCAAAGTCGGCCTTGCTTTTTGGCGCAAGAACGCCCGCAGGAGCAAATCTAGGATCGTTTATGAGCGTCGGATCGTCGCTACCTATCCAGTTGATGGAGTAAGGAGGATTTGAAACGATAGCATCAAAAGGCCTATCGTCCTGAAGCTTTGGATCTAGTAGCGTATCGCCGAGCTCTATGTGAAATTTAGAGTAGTTAATATTGTGTAAAAACATATTCATACGCGCGAGGTTGTATGTCGTGTGATTTATCTCCTGGCCAAAAAATCCATCCTCGACCTCATGTTTGTCGAAACGCTTTTTAGCCTGCAAAAGCAGCGAACCCGATCCGCACGCTGGATCGTAAATTTTATTTACGCGCTCTTGTCCGTGCATGGCAAGTGCGGCGATGAGTTTTGAGACGTTTTGCGGAGTGAAAAACTCACCGCCGGATTTTCCCGCATTTGCGGCGTAGTTTGAGATCAAAAACTCGTACGCGTCGCCGAAAAGATCGATGTGATTATCCTTAAAATCTCCAAAATTTAACTCAGCTACACCTTTTAAAACCGCCGCGAGTCGCCTGTTTTTCTCTGTAACGCTATTTCCTAAGCGGTTGCTCGTAGTATCAAAATCGGCAAAAAGCCCCTTTATGTCCTGCTCTGACTCATACCCGGCCGCCGAGCCTTCGATACTTTTAAAAATTTGATCTAAATCGGTGTTTAAATTTGCGTTATTGTCGGCATTTTTTACGACGTTTTTAAATAACTGACTAGGGTATATAAAATATCCCTTCGTAACAACAGTATCATGCTTTATCGCTTCAAGCTCCGGCGAATCGTCGGGCAAGCTTGCATAGTCAAAATCATCATCGTCGCCCTCTATATAATCCGTAAAATTTTCGCTAATAAACCTATAAAACAACGTACCTAGGACGTATTGCTTAAAGTCCCAGCCGTCAACAGCGCCTCTTACTTCATTTGCAATACTCCAAATTTGGTTTTGCAAAGCCTTGCGTTGTGTCTCTTCGCTCATTTAATAGTATCTCCTAAATTTTTTATGCATATAAAATAAGAATGTTGTCGGTAAACTTCCGCATCCCATACTTTAAATTTAGCGACAAAATTTACTTTCTAAAATTTTATTACCACAAAATACTAATGGAAGCCTGCTCGCGCTACCTGCCGCTTAGATACTCCTGTAGCGTTTTAACTTCAAGCGCGGATTCGTCCTTTATCGAGCAGATCGAGCGCGTAGCGGCGATCGCCGCCTTCATCGTCGTAAAATACGGCAGTCTAAAGCGCAGCACGCTCTGGCGAATCTTTGCGGCATCGGTAGAGTTTGATTTGCTGTCGCTGGTATTGATGACGAGCGAAATTTCGCCGTTTTTGAGCTTGTCCTCGATATTTGGGCGGCCCTCGCTGATTTTATAGACAAACTCGCACTCTATGCCGTTTTCGCCCAGTAGCTTGTGAGTGCCGCTCGTAGCGGCGATACTAAAGCCAGCGCTCGTAAGTGCGCGCGCAAGCTCCACGGCTCGCAGCTTGTCATGATCGGCTAGAGACAAAAATACCTTGCCGCCGCTTGGAAGCGCATTGCTCGCGCCGATTTGCGATTTAGCAAAGCTCTTGGCGAAATTTTCGCCGATGCCCATCACCTCGCCGGTGCTTTTCATCTCGGGCCCCAAGATCAGATCCGCGCCCGCAAGCTTGTTGAAAGGAAAGACGCTCTCTTTGACGCAGATATGATTTTTAATACGCGGCTTTAAAATTCCCTTCTCTTCGACTAGCACGCCAAACTCATCGTAAAATTTCAAAGCCTCGCGCAAACCCCCTTGCCACATTACGCGGGTAGCAACCTTAGCCATCGGAATTCCCGTCGCCTTGCTCACAAACGGCACGGTGCGGCTCGCGCGCGGATTTACCTCGATGATGTAAAGCTCGTTTTCAAAAATCGCGAATTGAATATTCATAAGCCCCACGACGCCGAGATTTAGCGCGATCTCTTTGGTTTGGCGGCTTACCAGATCGATCATCTCCGCGCTTAGGCTAAGCGGCGGCAGGATGCTCGCGCTATCGCCGCTGTGAATGCCCGCCTCTTCGATATGCTCCATTATCGCGCCGATATACACGTCGCGCCCGTCGCAGATCGCATCCACATCAAGCTCGGTCGCGTCAAGTAAAAATTTATCTATCAGCACCGGCGAGTGGTTGCTCACACGCACCGCCTCGCTCATATACTGCCTAAGCTCCGCTTCGCTATGCACGCGCCTCATCGCGCGACCGCCGAGCACGTAGCTAGGGCGCACGAGCACCGGATAGCCGATCGCTGCGGCCTTTTCGATTGCTTCGGCTTCGCTTATGGCGGTATCGTTTTTCGGTTGTTTGACGTCGATACTTGCGATGAACTCGCTAAATTTCTTACGATCCTCCGCTACGTCTATCGTGCGCGCGCTCGTGCCGATGATCTTGGCTCCCACGGTACTTAGGCGCTTGGCAAGCTTTAGCGGCGTTTGTCCTCCGAAATGCACGATCACGCCGTCTGGGTTCTCGGCCTCGATGACCGCTCTGACGTGCTCGAAATCGATCGGCTCGAAGTACAAAATATCGCTCGTGTCGTAGTCGGTACTGACGGTTTCGGGGTTGCAGTTATACATTATCGTGGTGATGCCCATATCGCGCAGAGCGTAGCTAGCGTGCACGCAGCAGTAGTCAAACTCGATACCCTGCCCGATGCGGTTCGGACCGCCGCCGATAATGAGGACCTTTTTATTATCTTTTGAAATTTTACGGCTTGCGATGGCAGGCGTTATGTTGGTGCTGGAGTACAGATATGGAGTAAGCGCCGCGAACTCGCCCGCACAGGTATCTACTTCGTTGTATTCAAGATCGATGCCCTGTCTGGCGCAGGCAAAATGGATGTCGTTTTGCGTAAGGCCCAGATTATCTTTTTTGTTGATCAAATTTGCGATCATCTTATCGCTAAAGCCCCAGCTTTTGGCCTGTCTCAGAAGCGCCGCATCGTTGATGATCTCCATATCGATGCGCTCTTCAAATTTTACGATCTGCTTGATCTGGCTCAAAAACCAGCGATCGATCTTGCTAAGCTCGTAAATTTGATCCACGCTCATACCTGCTCTAAAGCCCTGAGCGATATATAAAATTCTATCTTGTTGCGCGTTGCGAAGCCCGAAGATGAGATCTTTTTCGCTTAAGCTTAGCTCTACGAAGCCGAAGTAGCCCTTCTCCAGCGAGCACAGCGCCTTTTGGATACTCTCTTTAAAGCTGCGCCCGATCGCCATCACCTCGCCGATGCTTTTCATCGCAGTGCCCAGATACGGGTTTGCGCCGGGAAATTTCTCAAACGCAAAGCGCGGGATTTTAGTCACGATATAATCGATCACCGGCTCGAAGCTCGCAGGCGTGCCGGTGATGTCATTTTTGATCTCATCCAGGCTAAAGCCCACCGCCAGCATCGTAGCGACCTTGGCGATCGGATAGCCCGTGGCTTTGGACGCGAGAGCCGAGCTGCGGCTTACGCGCGGGTTCATCTCGATGACGATCATGCGACCAGTTTGCGGATTTACCGCAAACTGCACGTTACTGCCCCCCGTATCCACGCCGATCTCGCGTAAAATTTTAAAGCTCGCGTCGCGCATCCTTTGATATTCTTTGTCGGTAAGCGTAAGAGCGGGCGCAACCGTGATGGAATCTCCCGTATGCACCCCCATCGGGTCGAAATTTTCGATCGAGCAGACTATGATGCAGTTGTCCTTGTGATCGCGGATCACCTCCATTTCGAACTCTTTCCATCCAAGCAGGCTCTCTTCGATCAAAATTTCATTTATCGGGCTCACGTCTAGCCCATTTTGCGCAACCTCTTTAAACTCGTCGATATTGTACGCTACGCCGCTACCTGCGCCGCCCAGGGTGTAGCTAGCGCGGATAATGAGCGGAAAGCCGATCTCATTTGCAGCAGCCATCGCCTCTTCGATATTGTAAGCGTATTTGGATTTGGGCAGATCCATTCCGATCTTAATCATCGCCTCTTTAAATTTTACCCTATCCTCGCCTTTTTTGATCGCTTCAGGCTTGGCGCCTAGAAATTTTACTCCAGCCAGCTCGCCGCTTTCGTAAGCCTCCATCGCGACGTTTAGCGCGACCTGTCCGCCCATCGTAGGCAGGATCGCATCGACGCCCTCGCGCTTTATGATACGCAAAATGCTCTCTTTGGTAATCGGCTCGATATAAGTAGCGTCGGCAAAATCGGGATCGGTCATAATGGTAGCGGGGTTAGAATTTATTAGCACTACGCGGTATCCAAGGCTCTTTAGCGTCTTGGCCGCCTGCGTGCCGCTGTAATCAAACTCACACGCCTGACCGATTACGATCGGACCGCTACCGATCAGTAAAATCGTCTTAATATCATCTCTTTTGGGCATCAATTTTCCTTTGTAACGACATACAAAAACGCCGGCATCTCGGAGCTCACGTAGGGCTCTACGACGGCGCTTTTGTATAACTTTCCATTTTGAATCTCTTTAACCTTTCCTACCGGCACGCCGGCAAAAAAAATCCCGTCCTTGCCGCTGGTAAGCACCTCATCGCCTACCTTGGGATCGAGCCATTGCGGGATGTATCTGACTACGAGCTCGTTTTTCTCGCCGCCTGCGACGCCAGGAATTTGGGTATTTCCTATGAAAACGGAGAAATTGCTCTTTTCGTCGCGCTGTAAGATCGCAAGCGGGCGCCCATCTTTATTTACTAAAATTCCTGCGGTCTTGCCCTCGCTGATGAGGCCGTAAATTTTGTTTGGGTTAAAATTTTCAAAATTTACGAAGAATTTGTTGTAGTCGTTTAGATTTGCATAGCTCAGCGCCTTTACGAGCTGGACTTTGGGCTCATAAATAGAGCTATTTTTATCGATCAAAATTTTATTCAGCTCTCCTGCGAACGTACTAAGCAGCATCGCCGATTTTTTTAACTCGGCATTTTCTTCTCGTAGAGCTTTGATCGTCTCTGCCTGGTTAAAATGCTCGTTCACGGCGCTTTTTACCCGATCGCTCACGCCGTAATAAACCTCTAAAATTCCTCCTGCAAATCCGATAAATTTGCCGTGGATATACGAGCCGAACGTAAGCGAAACGGCTACCAGCAAAACCGCGACGAGGAGGAGTTTGAGATTAGTCATTTGCCGCTTGTTTTAGCGATTTGATCTCTTCTAGGGCTTTTCCTGTGCCGTTTGCGACGCACAGCAGCGGCTCGTCCGCGACGAAAACCGGAAGCTTTACGGTGTCGCTTAGATACTTATCTAATCCTCGAATGAGCGCGCCGCCGCCCGTTAGCACGACGCCGTTTTCGACGATGTCGGCGGCAACTTCGGGCTGAATGCTCTCTAAAACAAATTTTAACGCATCGGCAATCTCTCTGATCGAGTCTTTGATCGCCTCTCTAACGTCCTCGCTCGTAAGATCGAC
>CAJPSJ010000121.1 GCA_905373295.1 uncultured Campylobacter sp.
CGGGCTCGCTTTTGGTGGTGCACCACCCGCTGATTTTCAGTCCGCTAAAATCACTTGATCCGCGGCTCTATCCTGCAAATTTGATCTATGAGATGATCCGCAAAAACATCTCTCTCATCGCGATGCATACGAACTTTGACAAGCACGTTTTAAATGGATTTGTAGCGCGCGAAATTTTAAAATTTGAAATTACGGATGAGCGGGAATTTTTAGTTTTCATGCGCGCGGATTTGAGCTTTGAGGCTCTGTGCGCGGATATAAAACGCAAGCTTGGCATAGAGCATCTGCGCGCCGTAAAGACGAAAAATTTCATCCGAAATATCGCGCTTTGTACTGGTAGCGGAAGCGAACTAAATCAAAGCTTGGGCGTGGATTGCTTCATCACGGGCGATATAAAATATCACACGGCGCTTCAAAATTTAGAAAACGGCGTGAGTTTGATCGATATAAATCATTTTGAAAGTGAGCGCTATTTTGGGCGCGCGCTCGCACCTTTCTTGCAAAAAAGCGAAATTGAAGTTATAATAAGCGAGCAGAAAAATCCATTTACGTATTATTAAAGGAAAAAGATGAACAAATATTTAAGCCAATTGGTAGAGCTTTGCGAATTCGATAAGCAGCTGGACGGATTTAAGCCTAAAATAGAGGCCGCGCAGGAGAAACTAAGCAAAAAAAGCGGCGAAATTTCAGGCGCAAAAGAACAGATTGACACTCTAAATGCGGAGATCGCCGAGCTAAAATCTCAAATTTTACAAGCAAACGCGCAGCTGAGCGCCTTTTCGTCCAAGCTAAAGAGCACGGGCAAAAAAAGCAGCGCGGCAAAAACTGAAAAAGAGATCAAAGCCCTTAGCGTCGAAGAGGATATCGCAAAAGAGCAACTCGAGGCCACAAACGAGGAGATCGAAAGGCTAGAAAAGATCGTAGCCGCAAAGGAGGCGCTTGTAAAAGAGCAGAGCGAAAAGCAAGAGGCGTTTGAAGCCGAGCTAAAAAGCCTGCAAGAGCAGGTAAGTGCCGAGATGGGCGAGGTCGAGGTTGCTCGCGGCGCGATCTACGCCAAGCGCGATAAGCTAATGCAGGCAATGAACCCCAAAACCGTCTCATTCTACGAAAAGATCCGCAAGTGGGCGGGCAATACGGCGGTCTCGCCGGTGCGCAAACAGGCCTGCTACGGCTGCTTTATGCGTATAAGCGACAAGACCTATTCTGCGGTCATCAAAAGTGACGACATCGTAACCTGCCCGTATTGCGGCAGAATTTTATATAAAGAAGCCGAGTGATCTACACCGCCTTGGCGTTTTTGGCGTGGCTCGTCGCTACGCCTTTTATTTTTATCCTAAGCTTTAAAAAAAAATACCGCACGAGCCTGAAGGCGCGATTTTTTCTATACAAAAACCCTAAATTTAGCCCCGCTGCGGTGCACTTTCACGCTTGCAGTTTGGGCGAGGTAAACGCTCTTGCGCCGCTAATTTCTAAATTTGAGAGCGTCGCGCTTAGCACGACCACGCAGACGGGCTTCGGTGCGGCGCGTGCTCTCACGCCGAACTCTCGCTACCTGCCGTTTGAAAACTGGCTTCCGTTTTGGCTTACTGGCAGCCGCGTGCTGGTGATTTTCGAAGCGGAGCTGTGGCTAAATTTGATCCGTACCGCCAAATCGCGCGGAAGCTACGTGATCCTGCTAAACGCGCGTATAAGCGACCGCTCGTACGCGAGCTATCTGCGCTTTAAGTTTTATTATCGCAAAGTGTTTGAAAATATCGATCTGGTGCTTGCGCAGAGCGAGCTTGATGCGGCGCGGCTGCGGGAGCTCGGCGCAAAAAATATAAAGGTCGCGGGCAACGTGAAAAGCGCGAATATCGCCGTTGCGACGAAGGACTATTCCGCCGCGTCCGCAAATAGCTTCGTGCTTACGATCTCAAACACTCACGAGGGCGAAGAGGAGCTTGTTTTATCGAATTTAAACGATTTTATAAAATTTTGCAGTTCGCAAAATATGTCCGAAAAATACCAGCGCGCAGCGAGTATCCGCGACGAGACGGACTTGCCTACGGCCGAGCTTCGCGACGAGCAGGGCTCGACCGAGCCGGTAAATTTAAACGCAACTTCTTTGGATGCGGCGACTTCAAGCGACGCTTCGTCCGCCGTACCGAATACGACGCCTTTAAACGGCGCGTCTTTAAATTCTGCCGCACCGAATGCAGTGCTTGCGATCGCCGCGCCGCAAAAGCTAAAAATCATCCTGGCGCCGAGGCACCCTGAGCGCTTCGAAAAGGTATGTGAAATTTGCAAGGCTTGGGCGCATGAGCACGGGCTTAGCTTTGAACGATTTAGCGACGGCGCGGGGCTTGAAAGCGATTTTATTTTGCTTGATGCCTTTGGGGAGCTAGCGAACTTTTATAAAATTTCAAACGCCGTGATCTTAGGTGGCAGCTTTTTGCCAAAGATCGGCGGACATAGCCCGATCGAGGCGGCGAGCTTCGGCGTGCCGATCATCAGCGGGCGATTTTTTCATAATCAAAAGGCGCTGTACGCGCTCGTGCAAAATATCGCTCTGTGCAGCGCGGATGAAATTTCAAGCGCTTTAAAAGAGCCGCTAAAGAGCACGCGGATAGATAAAATTTGCGATCTGCAAGAGATAGAAAATTTAATCAAGGAAAGAATTTAATGCAAGAAAAAGCCTATAAGCTGCTGGCGGCGCAGGAAAACATCTCACACAACGAAGCCAAGGCTCTCATCGACGCGGGGCTTGTAAGCGCGCGCGGCGCAAAGATCGCTCTAGCGCGCGAGATGCTCGGCGAAAATACTAAATTTAGCGTGATGAAGCCCGCAAAACCAGCGATCATTTACGAGGATGAGAACGTTTTGGCGGTCAATAAGCCGCCCTTTATGAGCAGCGAAAATCTGGAAAAAATCTATAAATTCGGGCTTCTAAACCGCCTGGATAAGGAAACCAGCGGCGTCGTGCTGCTGTATAAGAACGAGGAATTTCGCGAAGCGGCGATTTTGGAGTTTAAAAATTTGCGCGTGAAGAAAAGCTACATCGCGATCGTAAAAGGGATCGTGAGCGAAGAGATGAAATTTGACGAGCCGATTTTGACGATAAAGACCCGCAGCGGCGCCTTTTCTAAAATTTCGCCAAACGGCAAGAGCGCATTTAGCGAGGTTTATCCGCTTATGGTAAGCGGCAAAAAATCGCTCGTAAAGGTGCGGATCGAGACGGGCAGGACGCATCAGATCCGCGTGCATCTGGCAAATGCGGGATTCGGCGTAATAGGCGATGAAAAATACGCCAAAAGTCGCGCGAAGCGGATGTTTCTGCACTCGTACGAGACCGAAATTTTAGGGCTTAAATTTAAAGCTCCGCTAGGTAAAAGCTTCAACGAATTCGGCTTTGAAATTCCTAAAGAGCTCTGATATTCAATGGCTTTTAAGTTAATTTTAGGTAACATCGCAAGTTTAAAAATTTTATAAGGGATCAAAGTGTTTGAGATTATAAGCGAGTCGTTTAAAAACGCGGTCAATAAATTAAAAACAATCGATGACGAAAAAGCTTTAAAAAACGCCTTGGAGACGCTAAAAAAGGCGCTTTTAAAGGCCGACGTGCACCACAAAGTCGTAAAGGATTTTTTAGCGCTTGTCGAAGCCGATCTTCGTATCGGTACGATAGGACAGAAGCCGTTTTTGCAGTCCATCAAGACAAATTTGACTAAAATTTTAACAGCGCCTAGAGGCAGCAACCAGGGATTTGTGTTCGCTAGCACGCCTCCTACGGTAGCTTTGATGACGGGACTTCAAGGAAGCGGAAAATCTACAAGCACGATAAAACTTGCAAACTATCTGAAACTTCGTAAAAAAAAGGTCTTGGTCGCAGCGTGCGACTTGCAGCGCCTAGCCGCGGTCGAGCAGCTCCGTCAGCTGTGCGAGGCGAATGAGATCGAGCTGTTTTTTATCGAGGGCGAGAGCGATCCGTTAAGGGTTGCGGAAAAAGCGCTAAGCAAGGCTATGAGCGGGCTTTATGACGTACTGCTCGTAGATACGGCGGGACGTCTTGCGATCGATGAGGCGCTGATGGCACAGCTTGCGGAGATGAAAAAAACTCTAAATCCGCATGAAATTTTTTACGTAGCGGACGCTATGAGCGGTCAAGACGGCATTAAAACGGCCGCTAAATTTGATGAAATTTTAGGCCTTACTGGCGTGATTTTAAGCAAATTTGACGCAGATACCAAAGGCGGCGTAGCCCTTGGTATCGCGCAGCAGCTGGGTATCCCGCTTCGCTTTATCGGAACCGGCGAAAAGGTGGCCGATCTGGAGGGCTTTATACCCGATAGAATCACCGGCCGCATTATGGGCGAGGGCGATTTAGCGACGCTAGCCGAGAAAACAAGCGCCGTTTTCGACGAAAGAGAAGCTAAAGCCCTGAACAAAAAGATCAAAAAGGGTGAGTTTAATTTCAACGATTTCGTAAATCAGCTCGAAAGCGTGAAAAAGCTCGGCAATATGAAAAATTTAATCGGCATGATCCCGGGACTTTCCGGCATGGCGAATAAGATAAAAGATATCGATTTGGAAAACTCCAAAGAGATACTTCATATCAAAGCGATGATCAGCTCTATGACGCCGAAAGAGCGCGAAAACCCCGATCTGCTAAATAATTCGCGTAAGCGTAGACTTGCTGCTGGCGCAGGGCTTTCGCAGGCGGAGGTGAACCGCTTCTTAAAGCAGTTCGCGGGCGCTTCAAAGCTTGCGAAGAAATTTTCAAGCAAGGGCGGCATGCAGGGGCTTGCCTCGATCGCTCAAAGGCAAAATTTACCGAGATAGCCTCTCGGTAGAATTTGCAGATGTTTAAGTTTTAGCCATCTGCAAGTTCTAAAACTTACAAAAATTTAAGGAGAAGAAATGGCAACAGTTGTTAGGCTTACAAGAATCGGAAGAAAGAAGCAGCCTTTTTACCGCATCGTGGTAACGGATAGCAGGAAAAGACGCGACGGCGGCTTTATCGAGACGATCGGCTTTTATAACCCGTTAAAAGATAGCGATAATATTAAATTCAACGCGGAGCGTTTGGCATACTGGAAGAGCGTAGGCGCGAAGTTAAGCGATAGGGTCGCTCAAATCACAAGCAAATAAAATGGTAGAAAATTTTATAAAAGAATACGCAAAGTTGATCGCCGACTATCCGCAGTCCGTTTCTACGCAAAAGCGGGTCGGTGAAAACTTTACCGAGATCATCGTCTATGCCGACAAGGCCGATACAGGCAAACTCATCGGCAAGGACGGCAAAATGATAAACGCCATAAAGACCGTCATCATCGGCTATAAAGCAAAAGATCCGATCAATTATAAAATTACCGTCAAAGCCAAAGATGCCTGATGATCTTTTAGAGGTCGCGAAGCTCGGTCGGACTATCGGCCTAAAGGGCGCGGTTAAAATTTTCGATCGCAGCGACTTCCCCTCTCAGTTTAAAAAAGGCGCCAAATTTTATCTGCAAAACGGCGAAATTTTAGAAATTCTATCCTTTAACGGCGCAAATTCTAGCGCTATTTTTAAAAATTACGAAAACGTAGAAGCGACGGCAAATTTAACCAACCAAATTCTTTACCGAAGCAAAGAGGACACGCGGAAATTTTGCAAATTGCAAAAGGGCGAGTTTTTCTATTTCGATATTATCGGGCTTGAAATTTACGAAGACGGCGCGATTTTAGGGCGCGTAAAGGACATATCGCAGATCGGAAGCGACTATCTTTTTGAGGTAGAAACGGATGAAAGCTTAATCTCGCAGACTTTGCCGAAAGAATTTTTTATCCCATACGTGGACGCCTATGTGAAAGAAATTTCGCTTAGCGAGCGTAAAATTTTTACGCAAAATGCGCGCGCGATTTTGGAAAACTCATGAATTTTATCTTCATCTCTCTATTTGAAAATCTCATCGCGCCGTATTTTGAGGACTCGATTTTAAAGCGCGCGGTCGATAAGAAAATAATCTCGACGCATTTTTTTAACCCGCGAAATTTCACGACAAATCGGTATAAAAAAGTAGACGATTATATGATCGGCGGCGGCGCGGGGCTTTTGATCGGCACGGAGCCGCTTGCGGGGACGATCGAGCACGTAAAAACTAAATTTAAAAACACGAAGTTTATCTATCTTTCGCCCGCCGGTAAAAAATTTAACCAAAACGACGCCAAGCGTTTAAGCGGCGAAGGGAGCCTATGCTTTATCTGCGGGCGCTACGAGGGGATCGATGAGCGCATAGTCGAAAGATATGTAGATGAAA
>CAJPSJ010000122.1 GCA_905373295.1 uncultured Campylobacter sp.
CCTTTGAAAAAATATAGGTGGAATTATATATATATATATAAGAGCGGGCTTAAATTTTAAAATTTAGAGTTTAAAATAGGGGGAATTTTAGCGGCTCTACACCGCTAAAATTTAAAGATTTTCGAATGGGTTTGTGACTACGTCTTTGCGATCGACGATGTAAGGTATAAGGGCTGCTTGGCGCGCGCGCTTGATAGCCTTTTCTACCATCTCTTGGTATTTTTTACTAGTGCCGGTTAAGCGGCGCGGCATAATCTTAAAGCGCTCGCTTAGGCAGTGCTTTAGCAGCGCCGTGTCCTTATAATCGATAAATTCGATCTTTGCCTCTGTAAATTTGCAATACTTCCTAGTATATTTTCTCTTATCTGCCATGATTTTTCCTTAATTAAAATGGGATCGTGTCGTTGCCGTCATCGTACTTATCGGCATCGACGTCGACTTCAGGAATCGTGCTTTCGTAACTCTGTTCTTTTTGTTTAGGCGCGTTATAATCGTTTTTTGCGCCTCTGGAATTTGAGTTTTGTCTATTAGCATAGCTATTTCCGCCGCCGTAATTACCGTAGCTAGAATTTCCTCCGCCGTAGCCGCCGGAGTTTCCGCCATAATTGCCGCCCTCGTAATTACCGCCTTGATTATAGCCGCCGCTTCCACCTTGATTGCTTCCTAGCATCTCCATCGTATCTACGCTAATGGAGTGCTTGCTTCGGTTCTGTCCGTTTTGATCCTGCCACTGATCTAGCTTCAAGCGGCCTTCGATCAAAATTTTACTGCCTTTTCGCAAGTATTGGTTTGCGATTTCGGCCGTGCGACCGAAAAAATCTATGTCTATAAAGCATGTCTCTTCGCGTTTCTCGCCGTTTGAGCTATTATATCTGCGTGTGACGGCGATGCCGGTTTTACCTACGGCGGTGCCCGTTTGCAGATATCTAAGCTCGATATCTCGGGTCAAATTACCTACCAAAACTACTTTATTAAACATATTTTATCCTTTATTCGCCCTCTTTGGCTGCTTCTTCAGGCTCTTTTGACTCTACCGGCGCTTTTGGCTCGCGCTCTTTTTTTGCAGGGCTTAGCTTGATACCTTTGCTTAGTTTATCCCAAGCGGAAATTTCACGCTTAGTCTCATATTTGACGGTCAAAAATCTAATGATATCTTCGGTGATACGCAGATTTCTAACAAGTTCGGAGATCAAGCTCGGCTCGGCCTTAAAATAGATTACGAAATAAATTCCGCGCTCATATTTGTCGATCTTATAGGCAAGCTTTCTAGCGCCCATTTCGATCACGGAAGCGATCTCTCCGCCGTTTTTGGTTATGATTTCTTTGACGAAATCGACTTTTGTTTTAACTTCATCGTCGGTAAGCGTGGGCTTAACGATGAATAAAACCTCGTAGTTTCTCATAAATTCTCCTTATGGATTTTAGCTCGCAAACGGTGTCTGCGGGCAAGGATTTTGCAAAAAATGCGAAGGGATATTACTAAAATTTCACTTAATATTTGCTTTTTGCCCGAGCGAACTTAGCAGCATGCGCTGCAACCTCAAAAACGACGCAAGCAAAAGCTCGTCCTTCGCCGCATTCTTTTCGCTTTTGAGTTCAAATTCCAAATCGTTTAAGTGAGCGAAAATTTTATAAAACGTCCGCGTAGAAAAGCTAGTGGCGTAGCGCTGCATCTGTGCGGCCACGGAAGGGGGCGGCTGATAGCCTAAAACCGCCTTAAAATCAAATCTGCCGTTTATTTTTACGTAAGCGTGCAGGCGAAAAATTCTATAAATCAGGCGGTAAAAATAATTTATCAGTTCCATTTCGTTGTATCCGCCGCCCAGAGCCATTTTGTAAAAATCTACGCGAAAATCGCTTAGTCCGAAAATTTTATCAAAAAGCTCGTCGTAGCTCACCTCGCTAAGACCATAAACCATTAAATTTACGTTTTGCAGGTTAAGCTCAAGCCCTAAACTTGCAAATTTCTCTATCTCGCTCGCGCTTAAGCTCAGGCTTTCGTTGTGGATGGCGTAGATCCTGCTAAGCGCGGCGGTGTTTGCAAAAAGTCCGCACATCTCGCATTTTTGCGCAAGCAGCGCTATGGCTTCATTCACGCCCGAGGGTTTGAAAAACCTCACTTCGTTTCGTTCAAATTCTTTGATAAAATCCGCGCTCACCGAAATTTCGCTATCGTTTAGCTCATAAATTAGATGGTTATTCGCGTCCGCCTTGCACAGCGCGATGAGCCTTCGCAACTCCTCTTTTTTGATGAGCGAGGCGGTTTTGATATGAAGCGTGTTGCTGCCGCCGAAAAGCGAAGGCTCCAAAAAGCTTCGCGCCTGCTCAAAATCATACTCCAAAAAATACAAACTCAAAAAATTTTCCGCGGCGTAAATTTGCTTCAATCGCTGCGCGTAAAGCTCGTTTGAAAAGTCGTCTCCGCCGCGCAAAAGCACGAAATTCGGCACCCTGCCGCTTGCGATAAGCCCGTCAAATTCTTTCCTATACATCAGATCTTCTTTACCACCCTGCCTAAAATCACTCCGCTAGCGATGTTTGCGTCCGTAAGCTCCACCAGCACGGGAGTTAAAATGTCGCCGGCGAAATTTGAAACCAAAATTTTAGCCCCCTTTAGTTTGTCGTCTAGCTTTGCGGTGACGGAATTTCCGTTTTCGTCGATGTAGCAGCGGAATTTTTTGCCTAAATTTTCGGCAGCCCAGCGCGCAAATTTTCGGTCCATAAAATCAAACGCGACCTTGTCCGCCTCGCGCTCTAGCTCATTTAGCCGCGAGCACGTCGCGTCGATGTTTAAAAGCAGGTAATTATAAAATTTCTCATCCCCCCTCATCTGCGCCTTTAGCAGGCGGTGCAAAATGAGATCGGAATAGCGCCTGATCGGGCTTGTGAAGTGCGTGTAGTTATCAAATCCGAGCCCGAAATGCCCGCGAGATTCGGACGCGTACTCGGCGCGCTTTTGAGCCTTGATGATGAGCTTATCGACCTCCTCGCGGATCCCCATAGTATCAGCTTGCGCTTGGATTTCGCCGATCATCTTAGCAAGGTTGCTCTGATACGGCGCGTCGATGCCAAACAGCGCCAGATCGTCAAGCAGCGCGTAAATTTTTTTAAGCTCCGCCGAGCCGTGATTTCTAAAAACGCCCCGCTCGATGCGCGCCGCAGCGGCTTTGTTGGCTAGCAGCATACAATCCTCGATGAGCTTGTGCGACGGAGTGTCGGTCTCAAAGCGAGTGGAGCTTATTAGGCCGCGCTCATCAAGCGTGATGCGAAGCTCCTTGGTGCGGAAATCAAATCCGCGCTTAAGCCTCGCGCGGCGCAGGCGCTCGCAAATTTCATTAAGCGGCAAGAGCCAGCTTAAAATTTCAGGCTCGGCTGCTTTCTCAGTGCGTAAAATTTCATCGACCTCGTCGTAATTGTAGCGGCGCTTTGATCTTATGATCGCCTCAAAAAGCTCCTCTTTTTGCGGGTTTAAATTTTCATCCAAAGAGATTTTAAAAACAAAGGCCAGCCTCGGCAGATCAGGCATCAGCGAGCAGATGTTTTCGCTAAGCTCGCGCGGTAGCATCGGCACGGATCGGTGCGGGAAATAGATCGAAAAGCCGCGAAATTTCGCCTCCCTATCGATCGGCGAGTATTCGCTCACGTATTCGCTCACGTCGGCGATCGCGACGTAAAGCGTGCACTCTTTTACGTCAAAATAGATCGCGTCGTCGAAGTCTTTGGCGTCGATGGGATCGATGGTGCAAAAGGGCAGATGCTGCAAATCTACGCGCTGCGGATACAGCGCCTCGTCCACTTCGCTGCCGAAGCTCGCGGCTTGCTGCTTGCACGCTTCGTTAAATTCGTCGTTTTTATCGTAGATCGCTAAAGAAATTTTCTCATCGACGAAGGGATCGGCTAGGCTTCCAATCACCTCGGTGATCTCATTCGTTAGATTATCGATCTTTAAAAGGGTGTCTGACGGCAGCTGCTTGAGCGATTTTTGCGTGGCTTTGAGCGGATTTGCGAGGCCGGTTTTGACGTTCACGCCTAAAATTTCGCGCCCGAAGCTTTTGGTATAAACCACGCTCGTTAAAAACGCCGGCTTAACGCACATCAGCACTTTTGCGTGCAGGCGGGACTTTTTTGAGCTTAAAATTTTTGCTAGGATCAGATCGCCCAGATGCACGCCGCTTAAATATCTGTTTTCGATGATGAGATCAGCTTTGAAGCGATCGTCGAAGCTTTGCAGATAGCCCGTGCCGTCGCGCGCGATGTCGAGCCTGCCAAAAACATAGCCGTCGTTTAGATAGAGCTTACCTTTGTGTGCGCTGATGGCGCCGATATTTAGGAGGTTGCGCACGAGCTCCTTTTGCTCGCAGCTAAGATCCTTTTCAAATACGCCCGAGTTAAAGGCGCGCAGGAACTCTTTCATATCGAAATTTCGCCTTTCGCCTCTAAAAACGCCTCTTGCTCGAAGCCGAACTCGACTAGTAAATTTAAAGCGTTGTCGATGCTAAGCTCGTCGAAGTGGTGGTAGATATTGACCGCGGTTTTGGCGATCTTTAGCATCGCGTAGCGGGATTTGTTCTCAAAAGGCGCGTCGTCGGGGGCGTTTGAATACAGCGCGTCCTGCGCGATCTGCTCTAGCCCGAAATGCGCAAATAGCGCGCGCGAGACGCTTTCGCGGTTCGTGCCGCTAAATTCCATCTCCACGTCGGTAAAATCCTGCGGAAAGATCGAGCCCTTGATGGCGTGGTAAAATTCCTCCCCCTTGCCCGCCGCGCACACCTGCTCGTCGATAAAAACCCGCCCGAACTCCACTAAAATCACGCTTGAAAGGATGCTGCGCTCTATCTGTGGGTAGGATTTGATCCACGAAAACATAAGCAGATTTCGCAGCAGCGAGACCTGCGTGAGTTTTTTGCGGTCGATGCGATACGCCTGCAGGCTCGGCTTTAGCATCGCGTCAAATACGGCGAATAGAAAAAACGCCCGCATCTGCTCGCGCCCGTAAAGCTCGAACGCTCGCTGCAAATTTAGCGTCTTTAGTGCCGCGGCACCCTGCTCCTGCGCCCTCCCCCATTCTTGCTCCTGTTTTTGCTGCTGCGCTTGCCCCTGCTCCTGCTCTCGTTCTTGCTGTTGCGTTTGTGCGGCTCGCGTAGAGATACTCGAACCTAGCGCGCAATCGGCTTTCGCAGCGGCATGCTGATTTTGCCGCTGCGTATCGCTCGCGGCCTGCGAGGGGTTAAATTTAAAATTCTCGTCGCTGCAGTTCGCGCCGCTTGCGTCATTTGGATGATTAAATTTAAGACTGTCGCCCTGCCCTGCTAAATCTGCGCCTTTTTGCTCGCTCGAGGTGCACTCGTTTTGTTGCCACTCGTTTGCGGCGCCTTGCAAGCCATACTTTATAGGCTCCGCGCCTTGTAGATCGCACCGCTCATCTGCAGTAGCGAAATTTTGCCTCGCAAGCCCTTCGGCGCTAAATTTAGACAAACCGCAAAATGCTAAATCTAAAATTTTATCCGCAAGAGAGGCGTTTTTTGAAATTTGCAAAGCGAGCCTGACGTCCGAAACGTCCGCGTCAAACGATGCTAAAATTTTTAAAATTTCATCGCTAAAGCCCGCGAGCGCGCCTATTTTTTGGGTTATAAATTTATTCATTTTAAAAAGCCATTCAATATAAATTTCGCACAATCATATCAAATTTTAACTCAAATTGCAAAGCAAAACGCCGCCGTTGCGTCTAAATTCCGCTTCAGCTCGCGAGGCTTTTAAGCGCTTTTTTTGCGTTTGAAAATCGCAGATCAACCTGCAGCTTGTCGCGGCGGCAAAACCGAAATTTCAAGCGCCGTTTTATAAAATTTTAATCCCCTTTCGTATAGAATGCACCGAAATTCCGTTTATAAAGAGCTCGATTTGGATAAATTTAAAGCCGGTGCTGCGCTAAGGAAAGAAGAGGCTAGGGACTACGACAAAGAGCCACTAGTTTTGCGGGATTATTCTGGTTTTGCTTTGATTTTACATTATTTGATTATTTTAATATTTTGGATTACTGCTTCTGGGTTTTGCATTAGTTGCTTAGACGATTTTGAAAGCGGTATTTTAGATTTTGACGACACAACACAAACGATAATAAAATTTGGCTTTGCAATAGTTGTATTTTTGATATTTGATTGTTTTAATATTATAAATTCAAAGAAAAAGTATACCTATTTTTATAATTCAAAAGTTGCATATTATGATCAAAATTTTAAAGAAACTAGCAGTGAAGATATAATAT
>CAJPSJ010000123.1 GCA_905373295.1 uncultured Campylobacter sp.
TGCCCAAAAACTCGCTCGGAGTGATGATGGTCGCCCTGACGTAGGGCTCCTCGATGCGCTCGATAAAATTTGGCGCGGGAAGCTCGCTGGGGCTGTGTATCCGCACGCACGAGCCGTCCGTGAGATACACAGCGTATGTGACGGTCGGCGCCGTGGCGATGAGATCGAGATCAAACTCGCGCTCGAGCCGCTCCTTCACGACCTCCATATGCAGTAGTCCCAAAAACCCGACGCGAAAGCCGAACCCTAGCGCGAGCGACGTCTCGGGCTCATAGCTAAGCGAGCTATCGTTTAGGCTGAGCTTATCCAAAGCGTCGCGCAGATCTTCAAATTTATCGGTCTGCACGGGATAGATGCCCGCAAACACGAAGGGCTTGGCCTTCTCAAAGCCGCCCACGGGCGCGACGGCGCGATTTTTAAAAAGCGTGATCGTATCGCCCACCTGCACGTCGGCGACGTTTTTTAGCCCCATTACTACGATGCCCACTTCGCCGCTGCTAAGCTCGCGAGTTTTGGCGGGCGCAAGCGGATTGGGATACATCAGATCAAGCACCTCGTGGCGGTTCTCGCTACCCATGATATAAACCTCGTCGCCCTTTTTCAGCACGCCGTCGTAGAGCCTAACTAGAGCGAGCGCGCCTAGGTAGTTATCGAACCAGCTGTCGTAGATGAGCGCCTTAAGCGGCGCGGCATCGTCCGTTTTGGGCGCGGGGATGCGAGTGATTATCGCCTCTAAAAGCTCCTTGATGCCCACGCCCGTTTTGGCGCTAACCTCAATCGCGCTGCTGCAATCAAGCCCGATGACGTGCTCGATCTCCTCTTTTACGCGCTGCGGATCGGCGGCGGGCAGATCGATTTTGTTAAGTACGGGGATGATCTCGAGGTTGTGCTGCAGCGCGATATAGACGTTTGCGATGGTCTGCGCCTGCACGCCCTGGCTCGCGTCCACGACGAGGATCGCCCCCTCGCAGCTAGCCAGCGAGCGCGAGACCTCGTAGCTAAAATCCACGTGGCCAGGGGTGTCGATTAAATTTAAAACGTATTTCTCGCCGCCAAGCTCATACTCGAGCCGTACGGACTGCGCCTTGATCGTGATGCCGCGCTCCTTTTCGATATCCATCGTATCCATGATCTGGCTGCTCATCTGGCGCGCCTCGACGGCGTTGCATTCGCTGATTAGGCGGTCTGCAAGCGTGGATTTGCCGTGGTCGATATGCGCGATGATGCTGAAATTTCTGATATTTTTTGTTTTCAAGTGGCTTTCCCTGATGAAATTTTAAGCCGCATTGTGCCGAAATTTCATTTAAAAACGGGTAAATGGACGAATAGAATTTATAAGACGAAATTTATACGGCGGCTCTTGGCAAATTGAAATTTTACGAAATAAAATTTTGAAGGATAGGGGGAATACGGGAGGCTTTGAGAAATAGAATTTTAAGTTTTATCGGCGGTACGTTTTGCCGCGATAGAATTTTAGGATGAGAGTTGAGAGCAGATTTTACTAATGGAATTCTGCGTCCTGGATGTGGCTGAGATCTTTTATACCTCGCTTAGTGTAGATTTTACTAATTGAATTTTGCGGCTGTATTGAAATGTAAAATCTCGCGCAATAAAAAATTTACAACAAGCTTTGCATGATCACGCTGCACGAAACTTGCAATGCTAATGGCTGAGAATTTTAATAAACGGGAGGAGGATCGCCATACGAAATTTTACTTTGAAATTCTACCGCTTGGGATTAGCGCGCAATTCTATGCCGTTACGGCGCACAAATATCGGTAAGTAAAAATTTTACCGCTAAGCTTCGCAGCGAAATTTCGTAATTTAAAATTTCAAAAAATTCTATCTCATAGAATTTTTAGGCAAAAATTTGCAAAGCAGAATTTTGAAAGATCTGTCGCCAAGAAAACCAAAATTTCGCTCATAAAAAAAGGCTAGCTAGGAGGCTAGCCTTTATGCTACCAGCTTAGCGTGGATACTACCAATCGGTCTTTTGATTGTAAATATCGCGAATATCGCCCGTACCTAGCTTGCTAGTCGAAGTATCACTAGTACTATTATCCGATGCGCTACCGCCAGCGAATGATCCTACATCGTCTTCCGTACCGGACTTGACTTGACCTTCTCCACCCCAGACTGTAGGTCTAACAGCTCTTACGTTTACAGTAAGAGGATTGAAATACTGTGGCACACCAGGGAACCTGCTAGAGTAAGCTCCAGTAGTAGAAGGTACGGTAAACATAGTTTTTTGATTTCCAGCAGGCGTATGGATAAGCCATGGGTTAGTTTCAATACGTATCCTAGCCTGACCTGGTACAGTAGCCTGGATAGCTATATCTTCCTTACCGCCGCTTACTACATTACCCCTGCGAACAGTTACGCCAGTAGGTGTAAAGCTAGTATAAGCGCTTACGAATTCTGCTCCTATATTATTTAGGGTAGCCCTAGTATTTACTACGAACTTCGTAAAATCAGTTAGGCTATGATCTTGAGCCGCTAGCACGGTAAATATATTCGAGCCAGGGGCTTCATAAGCAAGTTCTGCGCTAGGAGCAGGCATATTCGCGCACCTATCGGTTCTACCGCAATAGATCTGCGTATAAATAGGTACGGTTACCCCGGTTCTGGTAGTAGCCTGATACACCCTGGATCCTAGGCTCTTGTCATACGACGTACCATAGACAAATAGTGCGTAAGTGCCTACGTTATCGCTAAAGTCTATAACGGTTTTACCTGTTGCATAGGTCTTACTATTGGAATTAGCAGCGGCTATATAAGCAGCTTTGCTTGCAGCTCCGGTTTCGCTAACCTTTCTAGTGATAAAGGCATCGAAATCTTCCTTAGACAGCTTTATATCGTTTTTATTGTAGTCCTCAGAGTCGGTATCAGAGATAGCTTTGTATGAGCTATCAAATTTCGACGGCCAAAATTTTCCAAAGGTCTTAAGAGCGGTTCCGTCTTGAATATCAAAGTCACTAGCGTAGATGAGCACCGGAGTGCTAGGGGTTTTATGCATCCTAGCGAAATTAAAATATACAGTTGAACCAGGGGTTTGCCCCTCTCTAAATCCTTGTGCTAAAATCTTGAAATCCGTTGATTTAGAATCGTAATTAATTCCTGCGCCGCCTCTTGGTCTATTAATAAGTCCGCCTACTAATGAAGCGTCGGAGTAGTAATTAAGCGCCGTTCTAAGCGGTATAGGCAAGCCGTAACCCGTATCGGCAGCAGAAGCAGCTTCCTCCCAACCTCCGGTAACAGTTGAGCTTAGAGTTCTTGCGTTATACGTATAGCATCTGCTATCATATCCCGTAGAGCCTAGGCACTCGTTAGAATTCCTAGCAAAAAACTGTGTACCACCAGGGATATTGTAGACAACGGTAGGTCTATTAGGATATGGTGCGTAATTTGTAGCTCCACCGGTCCTGTTAGCGGTAGCTGTGGAGCAACGCCCATCGGCACTATTGCTAGCGCAATCAAATCCAAAATTTAGCGCAAAATCAAGATCACTCGAAAATCCGCACACGGCTTGAGGAGTACCACCAACATCTTGCTTATATCCGTCATAAAGCGTAGCGATGACATCCTTATAAACCTTATCGGATAGATACGCTACGGCATTGACTTTAAGTTTGGCAAGCTGGCTTATCTGACGCGTTACAGCTAAATTCTGTGCGGGATTTTCACCTGGATATACTACGACATTATTCTCAATATACGGATCATTAAAATATGTATATGCAGATGTTCCGCCGGTGATATTATTATCACCTACGCCGCTTGTTATGCCATTATCAAGGCTTACGAGCGATACTCTGATGCGATCCGGCTTGTAGCGCAATACAATATTATCGTTTATCGCTTTATCTTTGTTAGCAGCAATTCTCATGCCTACGTCGCAACCTACCATACCTTTAGCGTCCGGGGTGTTGCTAGATGAATTGATAATGCATTTAGCACTCTTCCACTTTTTAGAGTATGTCTGATCGGAGTAGGCATCCGTCCATGAGTTATCATAGACGTTTACCAGTACATCACCGACATTGTAGTAGTTAAAAATTTTATCGGCATCTGCACCTATAGTTTCGGTATAGAGAACGGCATAGTCTTTATCTTTATCGACCGGATTCTTCCTAGACTGAGTCATCAGATATGCGCCTTGAGAATTACCCTTCTCGCTAAATTTCGCTACACCTGCGGTTTCTACTATATCTCTAGCATTAAAATTCGCCCATAAGCTTATGGCATTTTTATCCCATACTCTTCTGAATGAGGCATCAAATTTCGAGCTTGTGCCATTTAATACGCACGGAACATCGCCGCTCTTACCGAAAGAGCCTTTTTTGATGAGCGATGGATCGATCTCATATTTGCCCGTCTGCGCATTATATTTAGCGCCGTAATACTCTACTGCGGTACCGCCGTAGCAGCCATCCTGTTTGACACCGCGTTTTAATGTGGTGGTAGCTGTTTTTCTATCGACATAATAGGACTGAGTAGCTACATTAGCCGCGCATTCATTAGATATAAACGGACGTAAGTAAGTCTGAACGCCGCGAATCTTCGTCGATATATCTTGAGTATCGTCGGAATCTGTGCCATAGCTTTTACGTAGATGATAGCGCTGGTTACCTAGGTCGCCGCCAATTACTGCAGTATAGTTAGGCACGCCGTTGTCGCTGTAGCTTCTAGCCGATATTACGTGCGCCAATATATCTGCATTTTGTTCGTAGTCGCCGCCTACGCGTAGATCGTTGGGATTAAGTACGCTGGAATTATCGCCTTTTTTAGTTATATCGCCGCTAGCGGTGGTATCTACGATCTTACTATACTTGCCCGAATCCTTCAGCGCTTTTGTATCTACACTGAAATATGCTGGGCGAAGCACGAAGTTGTCGCTACCGCATATGTGAAATGAGCCGTCTTTTGACATTTTGATACCAAACTCATTACTAGCAACATCTATACTATTTTTAAGCTCGTCTAGCTTCTTTTGTATGATATTATCCCAGATATCCTTCTTTTGTTCCGCAGTCAGACTTTTATTGCACCAATCAAAATCTTCATTGGCTTCACAATACCCGTATTGCTTCTTAAGCTCCCATTTTTTAAGCTCTAGATAGTAAGCCTTAGGATCCTCGCTGTTTAAGTCCTTATCTTTTATATACTTATCTAAATCGGATCTCGAAGTAGCTTGCTCGTCAGGACGATAACTAAGCATAAACGTAAGACCTTGATACGCATCACCTATCTCTATATTATTTAGAGTTAAAATGCTCTTATTTTTAAAATCTAATTCCTTATCTACGGAATAGGAATCGCCATTTAGCTTAAACGGAATTTTTAAGGTATCAGTTACTGATCGGCACGCATAAACTACGCTATTTTTCTTATCATCCTCGCTGACTTTGTCTGACGTAGTAGCGGCATTTTTTGCCCTTATGACGGACAAATATAATTTTCCTCCCAAGCCAAATTTTTCAAGCTTTCTATCCTTACTACCGATATATACGAGCTTACCTGTATTAGGATCTTTTTTAAAGTAAGGAGAATTCGCAGCCGCACCGATATAATCTGTACATTTACCGGTTTTATCATCATAAGACTTACAATATTGGCTCTCGTAATCTGGTCTAAAGATGAGTTTCGCATCGAAAGGCTTATCAGAGATTTGAGTATATAGCCTATCATCGTCGTCGCTCTTATTAAAATTCTTATTTACTACCTGCAAACCGCTTAACGGCTGAATATCGACACTTTTAGAAACCTTTGTTGCATCGCACAGCTCAAGCTCGGAGGCACTATCCATATCCAAGACGACTTTCTGACCGTTGCCGACATCTAAGCTCATCTTATAGCTTAATGTCACGGCAGGAGCTTGGAGAATTTTTGCACCAGTATTAACAGTAGCATTAAACTCGCCATACGCCGCTTTGCCTGGCCTCATCAAGCCGCCTGTCGGAGTAGTACCATTTAGCACGCCCGCACCTTCACCGATATAGAATTTTAAAACATTATTTTCTAAGGTAGTAAATTGTCTATCTTGATAAATAGCGTCCGTTACATTTGGAGTACCGCCGGTTATGACGTCCTTCATCGTCTTGTATGCACCCTTCTGCCCGTCACGTAGATAGACTAATCTATCGGCAGCAGCGGCAGGTATAGTATTTGTGGCAGTAGTGATAGGATTGTTTATGGCCAACTCATTATTTATAGTGGAACTATCTT
>CAJPSJ010000124.1 GCA_905373295.1 uncultured Campylobacter sp.
AGATAAAATAACGATATAGTGGGTTTTTCATAAAATAGGAGATCACAAAGACAGAATGAAACCGGCTCAAATTTTATCGCTGCTTTCGCATATATCTTTTGTAGCGGCGTGCGAGCGAGACTATTTTTAAAATTTATTGTAAAATTAGAGCGTTAATTTATTAAAATTTAAAGGGTCGGTATGCAGATAAATTTAGACGACGTGAGGATCGAGAGCGGCTGGAAAGAGGCGCTTAGGGAGGAATTTTTAAGCGAATATTTTGCGAAGATCAAAGAAAATCTGCTCGCCGCAAAGGCGCGCGAGATCGTCTATCCGCCGGGGAATTTGATCTTTAATGCCTTCAATCTAACTCCGTTTGAGCGGGTGCGTGCGGTGATTTTGGGACAGGATCCCTACCACGGCGCGCATCAGGCGATGGGGCTTAGCTTTTCGGTGCCGCGCGGCGTACGAATTCCGCCTAGCCTCGTAAATATCTACAAAGAGATTAAGAGCGATCTGGGTATCAGCGAGCCTGAAAGCGGCGATCTGAGCTACTGGGCGAAGCAGGGAGTGCTGCTACTTAATGCGAGCCTTAGTGTGGGCGCGAACCGCGCGAACTCACACAGCGGCTTCGGCTGGCAAATTTTTACCGACGCCGTGATTAAAATTTTAAGCGCGAGGCGGCAAAACTTGGTCTTTATGCTATGGGGAAATTTTGCCAAAGCAAAATCGGCGCTGATCGATGCGCAGAGGCATCTCATTTTAACCGCCGCGCATCCTAGCCCGCTTGCAGGAGGGGCGTTTTTCGGCTGCAGGCATTTTAGCAGATGCAACGAATATCTGCGCGCGCACGGTCTGGGAGAGATCGATTGGGATCTAAATCACGGCGCAGATTAAATGTATTTTAAATGAAATTTGCGTAAAATGCGCCGCAAAATTTCAAAGGTAAAGAAATTTTAAAAAAATATTGAAAGGAGAAGTGAGCGAATAATATACGACCGGCTTAAGACGGCTTGCCGAAGCGACGCGAATGCGCGGCTAGGCTAATCATTGTAACTAAAGGAACGATATGAAAAAGATAATTTTGGGACTTTTCTTGCTATTTACAAGTAGTGTAGTGGCAAATACCCTATCTGAGATTAGGCAATCGGGCACGATTAGAGTGGGCGTATTTGAGGCGCAACCGCCTTTTAGTAAATTCGAAGACGGCAAATTTCAAGGATTTGAGGTTACTCTAGCTGAGGCGCTATCAAAAGATATATTTGGCGGCAAGGCGGGCAAGGTGGAATTCGTGCCCGTAAAGGCTAGTGAGCGTTTAAAAGCGTTGGAAGAAAATAAAGTAGATATGGTGCTTGCGACCTTTACGATTACAAATGAGCGTAAGCAGCTAGTTGATTTTACGACGCCGTATTTCGCAGTAAATATCGGCGTGCTAACCCGAGCTGGCGATAGGATCAAGACTGTATCGGATCTGCACGGCAAGCCGATCATCGCAGAAACCGGAACTACGGGCGAAGCGTATTTTAGAAAAGAGGGCTTTGAAATTGTAAATTGCGCCACCGCAAATGAATGCTATAAAATGTTAAAGGACGGTAAGGGCATCGGATATGCGACAGACAATCTGATAGTTTTAGCTTATGCTGTAATCGACAGCGACACCGAGGTAAATATCAAGAATTTAGGCGTTTCGGATTTCTTAGGCATTGCGGTTTCTAAGGGCAATAAGGATCTGCTTGAGTTCTTAAACGGCGAGCTAGTCAAGCTAAGCAAGAGCGGCTTTATGAAAAAGACCTATGACGAGACGATCGAGCCGTATTACAAGGGCACTGCGGAGAAAAAATATTTCTTGCTGGATGACCTTTATAGCTTATTTTAGGCGGGCATAGCGGTACAGCTCGCCTGCATTTGCTTGCAGTAAGCATAGAGCTGTGCGCTATACGCCA
The DNA here is from genome assembly GCA_905373295.1 of uncultured Campylobacter sp. Taxonomy (GTDB): domain Bacteria; phylum Campylobacterota; class Campylobacteria; order Campylobacterales; family Campylobacteraceae; genus Campylobacter_B. The sequence goes on from CAJPSJ010000124.1 coordinate 1,923, forward strand.
GGTAAAATTTAAAAGGCTTGCATAGCCTTGCTATTTTGTCCGACTTTGTGAGCTTGGGTTTGGATTGCAAATTCTAATTAACGCGTCGTTGCGGAATTTATAAAATTCCATAGAATTTCGCAGCGGCGTGCTGTTTTTATAGTGCTAATAGACGCACAGAATTTTATAGCGAAGCGCCAAAATTTAATGAGAGCAGGCATGGTTTGGCGCAAAGACGGTAAAATTTAAAAAGCCTCTATCATTATGCTTAGAAATTTTAGTTGCGAAATTTTATCGCTAAGCTCGCAGTTTAGGGAATAGTTTCGGTTCTGGTAAAATGAAATTTTAAGAAAATTTACATTACAATTACGAAAAATTTAAAATTCAAGGAGGAAATTATGAAAAAGTCATTTTTTCTTATTCTATTGTTGGCGATCTTTGTTTTTGCGAATTCTTTAAGCGAAATAAAGCAAAGCAAAGTGATCAGAGTAGGCGTTTATGAAAATGAGCCGCCTTTTAGTAAGTCGAGCGAGAAGGGCTTTGAGGGTTTCGAAGTCGAGCTTGCCAACGCGCTAGCCGGTAAAATTTTCGGCAACAGCGGCGGCCGCATCGAGCTTATCCCGGTAACGAACGAGGTGCGCTTTCCGATGCTGCAAAACAATCAGGCAGATATGATAATCGCGGCTGCAAGTATCACTGAAGAGCGTAAGGGCAGCGTAGATTTTTCGATGCCGTATTTTACGGTAAATTTAGGAATTTTAACGAAAAAAGACTCAAATATTCACAAAATAGGCGATCTGATGGGCAAAAAGATCGGTATCATCCGCAAGACTACCGGCGAGGCGTATATCAAAAAGGACGGCGGTTATAATGTTTCCTACTGCAACGATTCGGTCGATTGCTACAGAAGATTAAAAAGCGGCGAGATCGACGGGTATTGCAACAACAACCTTTTTGTAATGGTCTATCCGATCGTAGATCCTGCGGTCGAGGTCAATATAAAAAATTTAGGCGATAATGTATTCTTAGGCGTCGCGGTGCAAAAAGGCAACGCGGAGCTGCTAGAAGCGATCAATAAAGGCTTGATTGCGCTCAGCAAAGAGGGCTTTTTCAAAAAGGCTTACGAGGATACTTTCGAATCCTTCTATAAAGGTACTGTCGATAAAAAATATTTCCTACTCGACGATCTTTACAGCTTTTTTTAATAAAAAAGGAATTTGAAATGAAAAAATCACTGTTTTTAATTCTTTTATCTTGCATCTTTGCGCTTGCGAATTCTTTAAGTCAAATAAAGCAGAGTAAAGTCATTCGTATCGCCGTTTATGAAAATGAACCTCCGTTTAGTAGGGTCACGGATAACGGCTTTGAGGGCTTTGACGTAGAGCTTGCTAATGCAATCGGAGGCAAAATTTTAGGCGATACCGGCGGCAGGATCGAGCTCATACCGGTATCAGCGCAAGCGCGCTTTCCGTCCATTCAAAATAATCAGGCGGATATGCTTATCGCGGCTGCGAGCGTTACTGAGGAGAGAAAGAAAAATTATGAGTTTTCGATGCCCTATCTTTCGGTAAATTCCGGAGTTTTAACCAGAAAAAGCGACAATATCCAAAAAATGAGCGATCTACGAGGTAAAAAAGTAGGCGTCATCCGCGGCTCGACGGGCGAAGCGTTTATGCAAAAGGATGGCGGCTACAATCTAGTGTATTGCAAAAATTCCTCCGATTGCTACAAGCGGTTAAAAAGCGGCGAGATCGACGGCGCGTGCGACGATAATCTATTCGTGATGGTCTACCCGGTCGCAGATCCTAGCGTCGAGGTTAATATCAAAAGTCTTGGCGAGAACGTATTTTTGGGTATCGCGATGCAAAAGGGCAACGCAGATCTCGCAGAAGCCGTCAATCAAGCGCTCATCTCGCTTAGCAAAGAGGGCTTTTTCAAAAAAGCGTATAACGATACCTTCGAGCCTTTCTACAAAGGCACCGTCGATAAAAAATACTTCCTTTTAGACGACATATACAGCTTCTTTTAAAATTTTAAATTTGATGCAGGTTAGGATTTGAAGCTTTGCGGCTTTAAATTCTAACCCACACATAACCAGTGCGTCATTAAAATTCCGTCTCGAAATCCTGTCCTAAAATTTCGTTTCAAATTTTATTAGTCCCACTGCCGCGCCTAAGCCAGCGTGCACACGGCGGTCGCAATCTTTGGTATTAGCGAGCATTTACGGCGCGCAAAATTAGATTGAGTTAATCTTTAAAATTTTACTCCGAGCCCTTGGAATTTTTTAAATCCTCCATACGTTCCTGCTGAGCCTGCACGAACGCGCTGTATCTCGTAAAAAGATAATCCTTGATCTCAAAAATCATCAATGTAAAAATCGAAGGCAGCGTGAAAAATCTAATCGTCATAAACACCAGATCAAGCGCGCTTAGCTCGTCGCTGCTCGCGCGATACCCTCCTGAGCTTGCGGTTAAAATCCCATGCAGCGCCTCGTAGTTGTAAAGTATGAAAATCGTCACGAAAAGTGTGGAGAGCTTCGATACGATCTTATTCATGATCTGCGCCACGTCCTCATCTGCGATCACCGACATCGCAAACCACACGAGGGTGAAAAACAGTGGAAAGACGATATTGAAATTTAGCGAGTTATCAAGCTTCTGTGCGCCCGTCACCGCGATGATTGCAAACACCGCCGCAAAGGGGATCACAAATAGCGCGAAGGTCATCGCCGATTTTATCGCCTTAAAAAAGCCGTACGCAAGCAGCGGCGAGCCCAAAGCGAGCAAAAAGATCGTCAGCGCATAGTTTGCTTTGGCAAAATCGTATAGATTAAACAGCGCAAACGCCGATGCTGCTGCAAGTAGCGGCACGCTGAGCTTAAACAGCACCCCATATTTGGCGTAAGCGCGCGACACGACGGCGTCGAGTCTGCTAAATTTGACGTTTAAGCTTTGCGCTCTGATGAAAAACAAAATGACGAATTTGACGATTACGTTTGGGCTCATACGCACCTTTCCGTTTAAATTTTATGAAATTTTATCCGCGCTAAATTTGCGAAATTTTATCCGCGGAGCCTGTCCGTAGAATTAGGCTTTGCCGACGGCTTATGCGGCCTGCGTTAAAATTTCATCGCGCTCTCGCTGCGTTGCTATCTTGCCGCCTCTCAGGCTCTGTCTTTTGGCTATGTGAGGCAGAACTGTGCGCTTTGGCTTGCATAGCGTCTTGCTAGCAAGCCTTTTCGGGTTGCGACGTACTACGGCGGCGCCCATTCGGCTCGGCGCGCGATACTTTGCTTGCGGTATCCGCGTCGCGTCCGCGCATGAGAGCTTAGCGCTGCTAAAATTTTACCGGCTCTTAGCCCTATGCGATACGTCCTGTGCGCCGCGATAGAATTTTGCGCGACGCAAGGACCTATCCGGCTCGGCTTTGCGCCACATTGCGGCAAAATTTTAAAATTTGCGCCGCAAAGCACTCGCCTTATATTGGCCTGGGATGCGGTGCGAATGATTAAATTTTAACCGCACCGTCGTCGCGCCGTTTTAAAACTCAAACGAATTTTTGAGCCGCTACGATACGTGAAATTCCAAAAATCGCGCCTTAGCGATCAAGCTCATTTGCGCTTGCTTGCGAGCCATGCAAAAAGCGGCGCACTTGCGCCCTTCGCCGCGCCCATGTAAAAGCAACGCGTCCCTTGCCGCTCAAAGTCCATTTCCGCTCGCTCGCGCCCTCTGCCAAGCCGAGGCTAAGAAGCGCGCCGCCTCACATCCAATCTAAAATTTGCGTGATCTCCGTAGCGTGAAAAATTTTAAGCCCCTGCGCGTTTTGCGGCTTCATCGGGACGATCGCGTTTTTAAATTTCTGCATCGCGGCTTCTTTCAGGCGCGCATCGAGGTTGAAGATCTCTCTGATCTCGCCATTTAGGCTCACCTCGCCGATGAAGACGCTTTCTTTGCTGATTGGGCGGTTTTTGAAGCTGCTTACGATCGCCGCGACGACGGCTAGATCGCACGCCGTTTCGGTGATTTTTACGCCGCCGCTGACGTTTACGAAGACGTCGTATCCGCCAAGCCCGATCTCAAGCTTGCGATCAAGCAGCGCCAGAAGCATATCGAGGCGGTTTTTATCAAAGCCCGTAGCGCTGCG
>CAJPSJ010000125.1 GCA_905373295.1 uncultured Campylobacter sp.
ATAAAAATACCACGTTAGCCCCGCCTCCTCAAAGCTTTCGCCCAGGCGCTTAGGATGAGTTAACATTACCTCTACGTTAGCTACTAACGCGTGAGCGTTAGGACGCAGATTGAAAATCTCGCCGAAGCTTACATTGCGTAGCTCGCCTCGCATGCTCTCGCTCAAATTTCCGCCGAAAATACCAAAAATTTCGCCGCTAATTACGCCTGCGCCGCTTAGGAATTTCATACTCTGCGCGGCCAAAAAATTTTCATACGCATACATGCATACCGCTCGCGAGCCGTTGCCGCACATATCGGCGGCGCTGCCGTCGCTATTATAAAATTCCCACTCAAAGTTTATCCCCTCGATACCGTTAAATTTCGGTAGCACAACGATGAGCCCGTCGGCGCCTACTCCATCGCGCCTATCACATAACTCGCGCGCTAGCTTGGATCTATCCGCCTTAACTGAATCCGTAAATATTACGAAATCATTTCCGCTCGCATTATATTTTGAAATTTTCATTATCTACCTCGCAAATTTTTAAAATTACTAACGCTCACTAACGCTTTATTAAAATTTTACTTCTATCTAAATTTAGGTGCATCGCTTATTCCTAGGCTTTACTAAGACTCAATTTACTAACGCATTTTCTTTCGTGAGCCCATTTTGTTATGCGTTTTTCGCGCTTGATGTTAGAACCTACCTTATAGCCTTTAAATGCTCGCAAGCATCAAATCTTCCGAGCTTGCAAGCCTTTTCATAAAGCTCGCGCGCCTTCTTTTTATCTTTCGCTACGCCCCAGCCCTTTTCGTATTGATACGCTAAATTTGAGCAGGCTAGCGGCTCGTCGCTTCTCTCACACGCCTCGCTAAAATACTTCGCAGCAAGCGCGTGATCCTTTTGCCCGCCGTCGCCCTTAAAATACGTAACGCCCAAATTTACGCACGAATCCGCGTGCCCTTGCTCGCAAGCCCTCGTAAAAAATGTCCTAGCCCTGTCCGCGTCCTTTTTCACGCCTTCGCCGAGAGCGTAGCTAAGCCCTAGGTTATGGCACGCCTCTACTTGCCCCATCTTACAAGCCTTGATCAAAAGCTCGATCGCCTTTTTCGTGTCTGGATAGACGCCGAGCCCCTTTTTATAGTTGTATGCAAGGCTCGCGCACCCCTCGCTGCTGTTTTTCTTGCAGGCGTCGCTGAAAAGCTCATTTGCCCTCTTGCGATCCTGCGTTACCCCCTGCCCGTCGTTGTAGAGCAGCCCCAAATAGACGCAGCCCTTCTGCTCGCCGAGCTTGCACGCCCTGTCGTAATAGCGCGCGGCCTGCCCGAAGCTTCTATTTGAGTCGTATGCATAGCCCAAATTTGCGCAATCTAGCGCGTTTTCCTCGCCGCCGGCGTCGCAGTTGCGCTGCAGCTCATTTATCACGCGGCTTAGTTTTTTACAATCCATCTCGCTCCCCGCGGCGCAGCCCTTCCTTAGATCGTCGATCTCCGCCGCAGCGCCCGTCGCAAACAGCGCGGAGAGCAAAACTGCTCGCGCCGTAAATTTTAACCGCTCTTTAAGCGGCATACTTTTAAAATTTTGAAATTTAGCGCCGCTTTGGGCGCGACTACCGATCCTCATCGCCTTCTCCTTTATTTTCAACTCATCTCAATTCGCGTAGAAATTTTACGCAACCGCACAAGGGCTAAATTTTATCTTTTAGCTCTTTTAAAAATCTCTCCACCGCGGCCTTAAGCGCGGCAAGACCACCGCTATTATCTATAACAAAATCCGCCATGGCGCGCTTTTGCTCGATATCCGTTTGCAGCTCCACGCGGTGCTTTGCAGTGGCATGATCGAGTCCGTTTCGCTTCATCACGCGCGCGATTAGCGTATATTTAGGCGCATAAACGACCGCTACTTTATCGAAAAACTCATACCTCTTGCCCTCGAAAAACAGCGGAATATCGACGAAAAAAAGCTTTTCTTTCGCCTCCAAAGCCTGCGCCTGCGATAAAATTTCAGCCGTTATCTTTGGATGCAGCAGCGCTTCTAGCTTTGCAAGCTCCGTAGGGTCTTTAAACACCAGCTCGCCTAGCTTTTTGCGATCCACCGAAACGCAGGGCGCGGACGAAATTTCCTCGCCTAAACTAACGCTAAATTCCGCTTGCGGGTTCAAATTTGCAGCCTGCGCGTCCTTTTGTACGACGTATTGCGAGCCGAAAATTTCAGCCACCTGCGCGGCGCAGCGATCAAGAACGCAATGCGAAATCTTATCGGCGTCGATGATCTCAAATCCGTGATCACGAAGCAGCTCGCAAACCGCGCTCTTACCGCTACCGATGCTGCCAGTGATGACGATCGCGTGTTTAAATTTCAAGGTGGGCCTTTATAGCGTTTTTATTCGATTTTAGCTAAAATCTGCAAAATTATACCATCTTGGAGGATAAAATTTGATAAGTTACAAAGACGCTGGCGTCGATATAGACGCAGGAAATGACTTCGTAAACGCGATAAAGCCGTTCGTCAAAGCAACGCAAACTCCGCACGTTTTGGGCGGTATCGGCTCGTTTAGCGGCGCGGTAAGGCTGCCCGCAGGCTACAAAAAACCCGCGATCCTAGGCGCCACCGACGGCGTGGGCACAAAGCTGCGACTCGCGATCGACGCGCGTAAATTTGAGGGCGTCGGCCAAGATCTCGTCGCAATGTGCGTAAACGACCTCATCTGCAACTTCGCTGAGCCGCTATTTTTCCTCGACTACTACGCGACGGCAAAGCTTGAGATCAGCGATGCTAAAGAGGTCGTAAAAAGCATCGCCGAGGGCTGCAAACTCGCCCGCTGCGCGCTGATTGGCGGCGAAACGGCGGAGATGCCCTCGATGTATGAGAAAGGCGACTTCGACCTCGCAGGCTTTGCCGTGGGTATCGCCGAAGAGGACGAGATCGACCGCAGCAAATTTGTGCGTGAGGGCGACGTGCTCATCGCGCTTCCTAGCAGCGGCCTGCACTCAAACGGCTTCTCGCTCGCGCGCAAAGTAATCGCCGAGCTAGGGCTAAAATTTGACGACAAGGTAGGCGGTCGCGCGCTCATCGACGTACTTTTGGAGCCGACTAGGATTTACGTCGGCGACTTTTTAAATTTAAAAGATAAAATCCACGCGCTTGCGCATATCACGGGCGGCGGCATCGTGGAAAATCTACCGCGCGTATTTCCAAAGGGGCTGGCTGCAAAGATCGAGCATGCCGCGATCCGCACGCCCGAAATCTTTAAAATCATCGCGCAGAAGGTTGAGCCCGCCGAGATGATGAGAACGTTTAATATGGGCGTTGGCACGATCGTCGTAGTGCCGAAAGAAAACGCTGACTTTGTACTAGCAAATACTGACGGCTACGTCATCGGCGAGGTTGTAAAAGGCAGAGGCGTGCAGCTCGTGTAAATTTGAAGCGGTAAAATTTGCCGTTTTTTGCCAAGGCAGAATTTATGCTTAGACTAAATTTTAAAGCGGGTATTGCGACCGCTTCCAAAAACAGCGCCGAGAATTATTATATGATAGGCCTTGCGGACGACAAGTACGACTATAAGAACTATCTGCTTTTCCAAAGACCGATCAAGCTCGGGCGGTACGAGGACGCAGATGCGCCGCACAACGGCTTATACGCAGAGTGCAATGGCGACGTATGCTATAACGGCTGCAAGGCGGTGAAAATCACTAGCGAGCTTATCGTTTTTGAGATCCAAGACAGCGTCATCACCGTGGATATCAGCGGCGTCAAAATTCCCAAACGCTTCATTCAGTATTGCAAAGAAATTTTCGGCGATCTGCTTAGCATCGAGGGATAAATTTAAATGTGTCTAACGGCACGCAAAAAATTTACCTGCAACTGCCGTAAATTCTATCTGGAGGATACTACTCCGCGTCCTTTGCGTCCGCTTTTTCGACGAGGCTTTTATACTCATCCTCGCTTAGATGCTCAAGCCACGTTACGTTTTTGCTGTCCTTTTCAAAGGTTACCGCGATGTGCTCGCCGTCCTCGTGCAGTCCGGCTCCGTGCCAGTGTTTGACGCCAGGCAGGCAGAGCACTACGTCGCCCGGGCGAGCGATTTGTACGATTCCGTCCGCCGTACCGGTGTAAATTTTACCCTGCGTTACGATTAAATTTTGCCCCGCAGGATGCGTATGCCACGCCGTGCGTACTCCACGCGGAAAATGCACCAGCGCCGCTCCTGTATTTGCGTAAGGCGTCGCAGCAAAAAGTAGCGTGACTTTAGGCAGTCCGCCTGCAAAAATTTTATCGCTCACCTTATCATAAACGGCGAGATTTTCCTTTTTAACCAAAACTTGCTTTTCCTGCATCTTTTCTCCTTTGTCTATATTTTTCGCAATGCTCTCTTGTGCGCTTAAATTTAATGTCCACGCCATCGTCGCTAAACTCAAAATTTTAAGAATTTTAGCGTTCATTATACTCGCTTTAAATTTAATCACAAATTTAAAGTCAAAGTGTCAGACCGTCTAAAATTTCGCGAGCCACTCTTTTATCTCTTTTCCGCTCGGTCTCTCGCCAAAGCACTTCCCCGCTAGCCACTCGCCGCCGTTTGCTTTCTTGGCTAAATTTTTATCGCTATTTTCAAGCCCGGAGCTATAAACGGTGCAAAACGGGATCACTTTTTTGCCGTTAAAATCGTTGTTTTTTATAAACTCGTCGATCGGCCACGCAGCATCGTGCCACCAGATCGGATAGCCCACAAAAATAGCCTCGTAGCTCTCCCAACCAGGGATTTTAGCGTTAGTTAGCGGTACGATCCTAAGCGACGCATCGTTATGTTCGCGACTAACGCGACTTTTTGGATCGTTGTAGTTTAGATCCTCGTTCGTGTAGGGCTGCACCGGTTTTAGCTCGACTATCTCGGCGCCTAAATTTTGCGCTACTAAATTTGCCGCTCTAGCCGTATTGCCGCCTGCTGAAAAATAGACTACAAGCGTCTTTTGCGGTTCAAATTTGATATTTTCCGCCGCGCTTTGGTTTGCCGCAAATGAACACATAGCAAGCGCCGTAGCCATTATTTTGCTTAGTTTTTTCATTTTATTTTCCTTTCTTTTATCTCATCTGTTCTTGCCAAAATTTAACCGCCTCGTCCAGCCAGCCTTGCGCCGTCGTGCCGGTGCCTAAGCCAAACCCGTGACCTAAATTTGCATAGCTACGAAACTGCGTTTTAACGCCCGCAGCGGCTAAATTTCGTATTCGTCGCTCCATCACGCCGGGGCTTGCGATCCAGTCGTTTTCGCCAACGACGGCAAAGGTCGGTGGATCGTTTCGCGTAAAGTCCGAATAGCCCGTATATTGCATTATCACGGCTGCAGGGCGTGGATGCGAGCCCTGCTCAAAAGCCTGCGTGCCGTAGCTTCCCAGCATCGCCGCAAGTCTAGCTCCGGCCGAGCCGCCCCACAGCGAATAAAACTCCGTCCCCACCTCAAGCTCCTTTGCGTACTCAAAAATAAAGCTAATCGCACGAGCAAGGTCTTGCGCCCCGCTCCTAGCGCCCGGGCGGTAGATCAACGCAAAGGCGTTGTAGCCCTTTTTAGAAAGCTCAAGCGCGTGCGGGAAACTATCGTGCATCGCGCCTACATAGGCAAAGCCGCCTCCGGCGACTACCACTGCAAACGGCTTACCCCACTCGCCTTTGAAATAAAAAAGCCCAGTATCGTTTTTGCGCGGATCGGCGGCTTTTTCGGTATTTGAGTAAATATCATAAAATACCTGCTTGCCGGCTTTGGCGCGATCTTTTAGATAGTTTAAAATTTCAACCGTTTTATCGGCATCAATATGCTCGTACCACGTCAAATTTAGCTCGCCGAGCTTACCGCCGCTAAAATAACCCTTGTGCGTAGGGAAAAGCAGCCTGCCGTAATCACCAAACGCCGCATCACGGACGACGTCTGAAATTTTGCTCTCTTTTGTAAAGCTCTCGTTCATCTGCCCTCCCGCCAGCGCCGCCGCAAATAGCGCCGAAATCAAGAACTTTTTCAAATTTAACCTTTTTAAATTTAGCCGGCAAA
>CAJPSJ010000126.1 GCA_905373295.1 uncultured Campylobacter sp.
GTCGTACGTAGTCTGCGCAATCTCGTATGCGGAGCTGAACTCGCTAAGCTCGTAATCTAAGCTTTTAAGCTCCGCCGCAGCGCTTGCGTCCGTATCGATCTGCATCAAACGCTCGTATAGCGCCCTTTTTGCTTCAAGTTTATCGATTAAAGCTTTAATATTTTCGATGGCGTTTTTCTGCTCCATCTTTTGAGCTTGCAAATTTCTAATCGTAGAAAAACCTGAAATTATCGAAAAAGGATTTGTAATGCGCGCAGGCTCGGGAGTTTCAGGCATCGCGATAATATCTAAAAACGGAGATTTTTCATACTCTTTTAGCAGTATGAGCTGCTCTTTTACGGCGCGAAGTCTTTTTTGAATCTCTGCGATCTTATCGGTGCCGGCGCTCTTTTTTAGCTCCGCTTCAAGCTGGCTGGATTGCTTTTGTAAATTTTGATAGCCGATGAAATTTGAAAAGCGCGAGATCCAGATATTATTTTTGATCTCGTCGTCAATAACACGGATCTGATCTTTTAGCGACGCGGATAGCTTAGAATTTTCATCTTTCTTCTCACTAGCGGCGGAGCTAGCGTTGGATTCTAAGCGCGTATGCGCGGTAGAGAGCGTAGAATTTGCCTCGCAAAATGCAAGATTAAAAATCAAAAAAATAGCCGCAAGCGCTCTCATTCAAACTCTTTCAGCGCTGCGATTACTTCATCTTTTGCAATCTCTTTGGAAGCGTAGAATTTACCAATACCGTCGGGCAGGATAAATTTTATCTTGCCGTTTTCGCTCTTTTTATCGAGAAAAAACAGCTCGTAAAATTCCGCTGCATCCTCTACGCGAAATTTTATCGGAAGCGCGAATTTTTGAAGCACTTTGCGGATCTGCTCCTCCTGTTCGCCGCTTAGCTTGCCGAGACGCCGCGCCAAAGCGTTTGCCATCACCATGCCGATCGCTACAGCCTCACCGTGCAAAAATTTTTTATAATTAGTAATTTTTTCGATAGCGTGAGCAAAGGTGTGTCCGTAGTTTAACACCGCACGCACGCCGCTTTCGCGCTCGTCACGCTCTACGACGCCCGCTTTAATCTCCACGCAACGAGCGATTACGTGTGAAATTTCATCGGCGCTTTTTAGATCGTGAGTCTCGAAAAATTTAAATAGTTCGCCATCAAAGCATACAGCCATCTTTACCGCCTCCGCAACGCCCGCGGCAAACTCTCGCGCAGGAAGAGTAGATAAAAATTTGCTCTCGCAATAAACCGCGCGCGGCTGATAAAAGGAGCCGATTAAATTTTTGCCGAAGCGATTATTCACCCCCGTCTTGCCGCCGACGCTTGCGTCCACTTGCGCTAGCAAGGTCGTAGGTATATTAATAAAATCGATGCCGCGTTCATAAATACTCGCGCAAAAGCCCGTTATATCGCTAATAACACCGCCACCAAGAGCGATGAGCGTGCTTTTGCGATCAAGCTTGGAGCTAAAAAGCTGTTCTAAGATTTGCTCCACGCTCACGGTATTTTTATACTCCTCGCCGTCCGGGATCGTGATGATAAATTTTTGCTCGCAATCTAGCCGCTGCAGTAAGAAATCAAGCCACAGCCCGCCTACTTTGGGGTTTGTGATGATCGCTACCTTGCCTTTGAGCTTGATCTCTTGCAATTCGTCGATAAAAACGCTGTATTTTTTACCTAAATTAAGATCGATTTTCATACGCTACCTTTGATTTTTGGGTAATTGTAACATAAATTTCGATTACTTTTCATACCCGTAATCGCTCGGAACGAAAATTTGATGATTTTTGCCGAGTTTAAAATACATCTGATCCAAATCCTGATTGAAAATCGATGTGAGCTTGCGCGCTAAAATTCTATCATTAAATGGCACGAACTGCAGCAGATCTCGCTCGCTACCTAGCGCTAAAATCGGATTTTGTCGCTCGCAAGGAATCACGAATAAACTTTGCTTAAAAAGCTTCGATAAGCTCACGTAGCTTTGCGCAAACTCGCCCTTTTCGCTCTCGCCGAAAAGATACAAATACACGTCTAGCCCTAGCTGTGAGCTAATGTCAAAGACGATGCTTGATTCCTCGCGAAGCCGCTCGCCGGCACTTAGCACGACGCTTTTACGCACATCTTTTAGCTCGCCCTCTCCAAGGCTTAGCACCGGAATTTCAAGCGCTTTAAGTGCTACTTTTTTCGCTTCAAAAACTCCGCTTGAGCAAACTACCAAGCCCGCTTTATTTTCGCTCACGTCGCGCTTTAAATTTAATTCGCCCGAGTAATCGATGAGAATTTCAAATTTATCTCGCTCACACAGAGCTTTAAGCTCGCTAAAAGCGTCGTTTAGCAGAGGATTTAAAATTCGCAGATAAATTTTATGATTTCTAATATGCAAATCCAAAAACTCAAGCGCCCTAACCGTCCTAGCTATCTCGTCACCGCTCATTTTTTTCATATCAATTAGCGCGAAAATATTTAGCCCAAACGGCGATGGAAATTGCCCGCTTTGCTTTTTTACTTCAGCAAACACCGCTCGCAGCGCGCTAGGCTCACCAACGACCAAGATCGTATCATTGGGATATATCCGCGAGCTGGGTGTCGTTACGATGTAATTATTGTGACGGTAGATCATCGGAATTTGATATTTGGCATTAGAAAGCGTACTGATTTTTTTATACGCAAACGAGCTTCCTACGGGCACTTTTACCTCCATTATCTCTCCGCGCCCAAGCCCAATGTTATCAGCAAAAACGGGGCTATCGGGCAAAAAACCGATGAAGCGCGAGGAATTTAGCGCGAGGGTGTTTACGATTTTTACGTGAGCTTCGTTTTTATTCTCGCGCAAAAGTCCCCAAAAATCGGCCACATAAAGCTCTAAATCCGGAGCGAGCGTCTTTAAATTTTCAAGTGTTACTTTAGTGTCAAATTCATCCTCCATTATCACTATGCAGCGGTCAAATTCCTCCCCTACTAGCACCACGCGCAACCGCTCAATGCTAGTAGGATCAAAAATTTCGACCGAAAAATTTGACTCGTTTTCAAGCTCTGAGGGCACGGCATCCATATTTTTAGCTATGACGCGATATGATCTGATGACATCTTTGATTTTACAAACTTTGGATAAAAAATGGCGCGCAAACTTTCCGCTTGCGATGATTAAAACTTGTTTCATTGCTCTCCGTTTCGTGGTTTTGCAAAGATTATAACCAAAAACGGCTAAATTTTAAACCGCGCACGGATAAATTTTGCGAGCAAGCCGGGGCGCGGCGACTTAAAAATTTAAAGATTTGAATTTTAAAATCAAGGTTTAAAATTCCAAATCCAAGGCTTAAATTTTAAAATGAATTAAAACCAAGCCTCATTAAATTTAGTCTTGCTGCTTAGAGCGATAAAATTTCATAAATTTAAAAGCGGCACCATAATCATTCGCGCCGCCGAAGTAGAAATTTTAAACCCGCTAAATTTTAAAATTTCACCTCCGCAGAGAGCATGAAGCTTCTGCTCTCTCCAAGCGTCACGCCATTTGCTGAGCCTAGCACGCTAGTTACGTTAAGACCGCCCGCACCGTCGGCGCTCGCAGGATACATTCCCGCCCAGTATTTTTTGTTAAATACGTTATTTACGTTGAAACGTAGCGTGGTCTTATCGCCCAAAAGATGCTCGCTCGTATATCTGACGCCGATATCGGTAACGAAAAAGCTAGGAGTGTGCTGAGTGTTTAGATCGTCCAGATACATCTTGCCGGTGTAGTGAAAATTTGTACTGATCGCAAGCTTATCGGTGCCGGGGATCACGTAATCAAGCATTAAATTTGCGTTTAGTTTAGGGATGCCGTTTGCGACCTTGCGATTAGCGCCCTCGATGCTTACGTTATGCATCTTAGGATCGATGTAGGTAAAGCCTCCGAGTACGCTTAAATTTTCAGTTATTCGTCCGCCGCTCATAAACTCAAATCCGCGGTTGCGCTGCTCGCCGTTTATGCCGTAGCGTCCGGTAGAACTATTTAAGTAGGCGATCGGGCGACGTATATCAAAATACGCCACGCTAAAATCGATCATATCGGCTACGCGGATCTTAGCGCCGATCTCGTGCTGCTTGGAGCGATACGGCGATGTGGAGGCGACCTCGCCCGCATATGGGCTGCTCGCCGGATAAACATAGGTAGAGCCCTGCTGCAAGCTATCTGCATAAGTGTAGTAGATGCTAGCGTCCTCTACCGGATGAAAGATCAAGCTAGTCGCCCAGCTAAGCCCCGACTTGTCGTAGTCTCTCTTTAATCGTTGCTGATCCTTATCATAGGACTTCGACTTCATCCAAGCATTCGAAGCGCTTAACATCACGTCAAATTTATCGTTTATCGTGATGTCGTCTAGCACCGAGACGTTATACATATCTATTACTGCGAAATGATATAACCCGCTTCCGCGCTTAGCGTTAGTGTAATCTAAAATCTTAGGATCGTTTATATTGCCTATAGTAGGCGAGACATAGTTGGTACTCGCGTTTTTATATCTATCCTGCGTCCAGTGATAGCCATTGGTCTGCACGCTAAAATCATGCTCGATATCGCCCGTATTAAACTGCGTATTGGCCTTGAGATAGCCGCTCGGTAGGTCAAATCTATATGCCGCCGTAGCACCGCCGCTGTGTTGAGTATAATAATCGCCCGGCTGCGTCCATTTCGCGCTTGGATTAGCTACACATATAGGAGGCTTTCTATTATTCGGTAAAGCGGCATAATTAGCGCAATCAAACCCTTCTGGAAGCAAATAGTTTACGACGCTGTGAATGTCACGATCAGTGCGCTGAAACTGAAAGCCGCCCTCTAAATACCATTTATCGGTAGGCGTAAATTTAAATTTCGCGCTTGCGGTCGTGGTTTTTAGATGCATACCTCCGAAACTCTGTCCAAGACCGCGCTCTGAGGAATCTACTGCTCTTGGAAGCGTAATTCCGTCCGTAATTTTGCCGTCTTTAACGCCGAGAGCAAACTGCCCCGCAAAGCCCTTGGTATTGTGCTCATAGTAGCTCGCCGCGGTTTCAAAAGTAAGATCGCCCGTCGGATAAAATTCCATCGTGATGCTGGCTAAGCGGCGCTGCAAATTTGAGCCCTTCGGCTGTCTGTCGCCGTTGGATCCATAAAACACCGCGCGGTAGCCGAATTTTTCAAATTTATCGGATAGATCAAGACCAAGACCTAGGTTGCTTCGCGACATATAATCGCTCCAGATGATGTATTGATCTTTTACCGGGCGCTTGCGCGTGTAGCTGAAAATCCCGACCGGATTTTGCGCGCCGTAGAGCGAGCCCGCGACGCCGTTTTGCACCTGAAAGCTCTCAAACATCGCCATCGGAATCGCCGTCGTCGAAATCGTATAAAAGCCATCCCAGAAGCTGTTGCCTACGACGCTACCTTCAAAGCCGCGCGTCTGCGGGCGTCCGACCGTAGCGCCGCCGCGCATCTGAATCTGCGCGGACGGGAAGTATTTGACCGCCTCCTCGTAGCCGGTGACGCCTTGGTGGTTCATGATCTCCTTGCTGATCGTGTTGATCTGATACGGAAGATCGAGTGCGCGTTTACCCGCAAGCAAGCCTTGCTGCACGTTTTTGCTCAAAAAGCCCTCGTCGATGCCGCTCTCGCTGATATTATCGCCGACGGAATTTACCTCGATTACGCCCATATTCTGCGACTTTTCAGGCGCAGAATTACCGCCACTTTGCGCTGCAGCCAAACTACCGCATAGTAGGCACATACATGCCGCTAATGAAATTTTAAATTTCATCGTTTTCCTTCGTTCCATTATTTTCCTTCGTTATGGATATATTTAATATTATTTTTTAGCATATTAGAAAAATTTTCCTAAATTTCGACTAAATTCGAGATATAAATTTATATATTTGTAGTCGCATTTTTTAGCTTTAAATTTCATAGACGATATACAGC
>CAJPSJ010000127.1 GCA_905373295.1 uncultured Campylobacter sp.
CAGAGCGCTTCGGTGAAATTTTACTTTCGCGGCGCGTGGACTTTGCGCTAAACATAGGCGTCTGCGGCTGCGAGGATACAAATGTGCAAATCGGCGAGGCGTTTTACTTTGACGGCACGGCAGCGCAGGAATTTTGTGGCGAGGACGGATCGAAATTTTATCGCTCGCAGGTTGGGGAACACAGTGCACAGGCTCTAAAATTTCAAAACGTTTGCGAGCGGGAATTTAGCGGCGCGAGTTTGGACGGCAAGCTGCGGGCAAATTTAATCTGCGTAAGCGAGCCAAAAATTTTAAACGCAGCGGAGCAGACCGATGAGGCAAATATCGCAGAGATCGAGGCATGCGGCGAGATAAACGCACAAGCCCCAACGCAAGGGGCAAACGGCACAGCAGATACAAAAAATTTCACGCGAGGCGCGTCTCAGACTACGGCACAAAGCGCGACGCAGGTCGGGGCACAAAATTTAGCGAGCGCAAAACCCTCACAAATCGCGGTAGGCGGGCACAACGTCGCGACGAATACCGTAGTGCGCGCAACACAAAATACGCCGTGCACGGCAAAAGACGCTACCTGCGGGCGCGCAAATCGCGGCGTTACGCTTTACGATATGGAGAGCGCGCTTTTTGTTAATGCTTGCGAGCGCGCGGGCGTGCCGTGGGCGATGATGAAGATCGTAAGCGATCATCTGCGCGGCGAGCGGCTTTGCAAAAGCTTCGTCTATGAGCTCGTAAAGGCGCGCCTGCCGCAAATCCGCGCCGCGATAAAGGGCAAAATTTAACCACGAGGGCGTATGCAAAAAACCGAGCCGAGAGATAAATTTCGGCTTCATATGCCGATGCATCGCGGAATTTGGAGGTATTGCGGAGGCGCAGGAGAAACGATGAAAATAAAAGGCTCTTATCTGTATTTTATCCTCTTAGCGTGCGCATGCATCGCGGTTTGCGCGTATGCCGTAGCGGATATGTTCGCGGATCCGCCCTTGTTGGTCTTTTTAGCCTTTTTGCTCGCATTTGCCTGTATCGGGCTATGGCTAAAAGACGCTCTAATAGGCGCGCGCTACCTATTTTACTGCGTCTGCGTGCAGCTACTCTTTGCGGCGGCCATTTTTGCCGCCCTTAAATTCCCCGCCATGGCGCAGTTCGTGCGCAGTGCGGAGATAGGCACCGGCGGCACAGGCATACCGCTAGGCATCGTTCTGCTCGTGCTGCCCGCGTTTTTCTGCGCCCTGCCGTATTACTACCGAACGGGCGTTAAGAAAATCCCGCAAAAGCTCATACTCGGCGGAATTTTGATCCTAAACGTCGCTATTACGCTAGCTTACGCCTTCTATCTCGAGCGACTATTCTGCGGCGCGATCTGAAATTTCAACGATTTTTAGTGACGGCACGCGAAATTTAAGTATAATTTGCAAAATTTTAACGAAGCGGAGCAAGATGACGGAGGCGAAAAAGGAGCTAGGCACGCAGTTTGGCGTGAGTCTGGGCGAGCGATCAAGCGCGTTTTTGGGCGCGCTATTTGATAAATTTCACTTTTCATTTCAGCAAAAAAAGCAGCTTGCAGAGTTTGCGAGCGATTTTGAGGCGTGGGACGAGGCGCCAATTTATGAGCTGCTTACAAGCGAGCGGTGCGGGCTAAATTTTAATAAAACAGGGAAAAACCCGAGCAGCGAGCAAATTTTTAATTTCGTGCGCGAAGCCTGGCTGGATCTCAAGTCGCGCCCGCATTCGTACGCGAGCTTCAAAAGCGATTACAAGCCGAAAAAATTTGAAATTTCATCCTTTCGCGCAGACCGTATCGCTTTAGGCCGCTGTCCGGTGGCGAGCGAAAACACGCGCTGCTGCAATCTGCTGACGCTCGATGCGGTCAATTCGTGCGGCTTTGACTGCTCCTATTGCGCGATCGGCTCCTTTTACAAGCACGGGAAAATCGGCTTTGACGAGAATTTCGCGGCAAATTTGGCGCGGCTGCGGCTCGATCCCGCGCACAGCTACCACATCGGCACGGGACAGAGCTCCGACTCGCTTATGTGGGGCGATCGTTTCGGCATTTTAAGCGCATTATGCGATTTTGCGGCGCGGCATCAAAACGTGATTTTGGAGCTTAAAAGCAAGTCGAACAATGTTAAGTTTTTCCTGCAGCGCGAGATCCCGCGCAACCTCATCGTCACCTTTTCGCTAAATACGCCCGCGATCATAGCGAACGAGGAGCATCTAAGCGCGAGCCTGGATGCGCGGCTGGCGGCAGCCGAAGCGCTCGCGGCGCGCGGTATTTTGGTGGGCTTTCACCTCCACCCGATGGTTTGGTACGAAGGGTGGCAAAACGATTACGGTGCGCTTTTTGAGCAGCTGCTGCGCCGCTTCGATCCAAGCGGCGTCGCGATGGTTTCGCTCGGCACGCTTACCTTCATCAAGCCCGTCGTCAAAAAACTGCGCTCGCGCGGGCTGCGGAGCAAAATTCTACAGATGCCACTTACGGATGCGAACGGCAAGCTGTCCTACCCGCTGCAGATCAAACGCGAGCTTTTTAAATTTGCCGCGGACGCGCTTTCGCCGTGGCGGGAGCGGGTGTTTTTCTACCTCTGCATGGAGGATGCGAGCCTGTGGCGCGAGGTTTTGGGGCACGAGTACGAAAGTAACGACGCATTTGAGGAGGCGATGAAGGCGGCGTATTTTGCGAAGATACGGCGGCGCTAGACGCACTGTTTGTCGCAGACGTCGCGGCTTGTACCGGCTCGCATGCGGCGCCGAGGATACGGCGCGAAATTTGCGGCGAGCGAGCGGTTAAAATTTAGCGGCACACCCAGCTTTATAAAATTAAATTTTATAAATCGTGCGGGGCGGGCACAGCAAGCGGCGATGAAATTTTACAAAGCGGCGGCGCGGCAAAACGTCCGCGGGCTAAATTTAAAATTTTACCCAGTGCAGGTCGCGGCACGGATTGTTTAAATCGCGCAAATTTGGCGGCAAATACAGCGGGTAATAAATTTAGCGTAGAGAAATTTACATGACGCGCTAAGCTTAACGCGCCGAAGCGGCATAAAAATTTAAAGGAGAAAAGATGAAAGCATTGATCACGGGCGCAAGCGGCGGTATCGGCAGCGCGGTTGCGGAGCTTCTGCGGCAAAACGGCTATGAAATTTTAACGCTAAGCTCGCGCTTTGAAGATACGGACGCGTTAGCGAAGGAGTGCCGCGCTCTGGCTGCGGCGTGTGAGATTGACGCGCTGATTTTATGCGCGGGCACGGCGAAATTTGCGCCGCTTGAAGCGATGAACGAGAGCGAAATTTTAAAAATTTTAAACGTAAATCTTGCCGCAAACATCATCATCGCGCGCGCGCTTTTGCCGAATTTAAAGCGCAACCGCGCCCATATCATCGGCATTAGCTCGATCGAGGCGCTGCGAGCGAGCCGCTTTAGCGCGGTTTATAGCGCGAGCAAGGCGGGGCTGCGGGCGTTTCTACTCTGCCTTTTTGAGGAGGCGCGCAAGCAGATCAGAGTAAGCTGCATCAACCCGGACATCACCAAAACGCCGTTTTACGAGGATTTGAGCTTCGAGCCTGCAGATGATGAGGCTAGCTTCGTGGATGCGTGGGAGATTGCAAATTTTGTGCTGCAAATTCTGCGCACGAAGTCCAACGTGAGCGAGTTTACGATCCGCCCGCAAATCGTAAATCTGCGGAAAAAATCAAAATTTAATCGCGAAGGGGGCGAGCTTGAAAACTAGTAAAAGTAAAATTTTTATTATGTTAATTGCGGGATTTTTTATTATTTATGGAGTTATAAGCAGCGGCGGTATGTATTGTAATATGGAAGAATTCTTTTCTGATAGGCATGACGAAGAGGATGACGCCTGCATCGCTAAGCTGATAAAGCGCGCAGACGACGGAAATAGTTTTGCAGAAAGTAGGCTTAGATACCCAACTATGGAATATATCAAGCGAGTGTGCGAAAAGGGAGTGGAAAGCTTGGGTGAACGAGAAAGATTTTATTTTGAGCGTTATAGTAAAAATCGTTGTAGCGCTTGGAGCTTTAAAACGCCCAAATCAAAGGGCGGCGAAGCAAATACGACGAGCGGCGAAGCGAACGCAACGGACGGCGAGAGAAATTTAACGCGCAAAGGTGCGAATACAATCCGCGATAAAGCAAGCACAATCAAACGCGATATAAATTCTACGGGAGGATTAAATGCCGGGCAATAAAGCGAAATTGAAAGCCAGTAAAAGTCAAATTTTTTTGCTAATTGTAGGAGTTATTATTCTGTGCACCCTATATATAAGAGACAATGGCGCGTATTGCAACATTTGGGAATATTTTTTAAACAATAAGGGCGAAGAGGATGACGCTTGCATAGCCAGACTAATAGAGCGCGCGGACGCCGGCGATGACCATGCGGTAAATCGACTAATGTATCCGAGCCAGGCATATATCAAGCGCGTATGCGAAAAGGGAGTTGAAAATTTGGGAGAGCGCGAGAGATATTATTTCCAAAATTCCCGCGGAGATCATTGCAAGAAATTGGGCTTTAAAACCCCAAAATCAAAAGGCGGCGAAGCAAATATGACGAGCGGCAGCGGTAATTTAGCGCGAGGTGATATGAACGCAACAGACGGCGAGAGAAATTTAACGCGCGCCGAGGCAAACAACGGCGAATCCAGCACTACGAGCAACAAGGCGGACAAGACGAGGCGCGAAGGAAATTTTACGAAAGAGCAAAATGCTGGGCGATGAAAATTTAGAAAAATTTTTCTCAAAAATCGACGTGGCGGAGTTTGGAATTTCGGCGGGCTCAAAGCTCGCTTCAAAAAATCATAAACTTGCAGGAAGTGCGAGAGACGGGAACGGCGACAAGCCCTTAAAATCACAAGACGGCGCGGATTTTTGCGACGGACAGTCATATTTTAGCGGCGCGCAGCAAGCTGAAATTTTAAAATTTAATGCCGAGCCGCCGTTTGATGCCGAGAAAGCACACTTAAAATTTAACGTCCGTCCATTGCAGTCGGAGCCGGGCGTCAGACAAGCGTTTGCGTTCGGTGACGAGCCGCCGCAGGCGCAGTTTGATGGCGAGCAAGCGCAGGCAAAGATCGAAAATTTTATGCGCGATCTACTGCAAAACTATTTGCTTTGCGTAAGCGGCGCGGAATTCGCCTTCGCGGAGATCGAGGCGTATTTCACGGGCGTGGATCGCAATACCTACAAGCGCACGTCGCGGGCGGGCGAGATATTTTTTCACAATTTCGGCTTTGACATTTCGTTTCGCAGCGTCCCGCAAAGCGGCGGCGGGATTTTGGTGCGAAGTCTGCGCGTCCTAAGTGGCGCAGAGCTTTTGGCGGGCGGCTTACCGGATTCAACAGGCTGCTTACCCGGCTTGGCAGGCGGCTTGCACGGCTTGGCGGAGAGCGGCCTGCTCGGCTTTGCCGCCGCCCCGCTCATACAAAACGGCGATTTTATCGCGGGTCCGCGCAAATGCATGGGTAAAATTTTAAATCTGCAAACGCAAAATTTAAGCTTTTCTTTAAAGTATGCGCCGAAAATAGCGCATGCAGCGGGCTTTAGCAACCGAATCCGACGGGGCGAGATCGTAAATGAAGCGAATTTGGACGCAAATATGCCAAGCGGCGCGGCGGGTGCGGCGAAGCTTGCGAATGAGCCGCGCAGGCTTACCAGCGAGGAGTTTGAGGTATATCTGAGCGCAGGCTGCGCTACGGCGAAAACATATAAAAAATCGCTACAAAGATATGGGGGCTAAATTTTGATCAAACGGCGCGTAGCGGGCGAGCGGTAAAATTTAATGAGCTTTAAGCGGCGAGGCTATAAAATGGCGCGTCCAAAATTAAAGGCGGCAAATGGATCAAAGCAGGCTTGAGGAATTAAGAAAGCTACTACAAAAGCGGCATCAG
>CAJPSJ010000128.1 GCA_905373295.1 uncultured Campylobacter sp.
CGACGAGAAAATCCCCCTTGCGCGCGCCAGAGCCTCATTTGCCGAAATTTTAGCCTCGCAGAAGAAAAGCTTTGCCAAAACTCTCGTTTTGCTCAGCGTCGCAAACGCCGCATTCTGCGAGCTTTTTGGCGGCGACGGCGGCGCAATGGCATTAGTTTTTGCGGCTACCGCTTTTGGAATTTGCGCTCGCTATCTGCTTAGCAAACTTAAAATCAACCTAAAAATCCAATACATCGCGGTTTCGTTCGCAGTATCCTTCATCGTCTCGCTAGGCACTCGCTACGGGCTTAGCGCCACGCCCGACGTCGCCGTGGGATCGAGCATACTCTTTTTGATCCCCGGAGTCTGGCTGATCAACTCGGTATTTGACATCCTAAACGAAAATATGCTCGTAGGCATCAGCAGAGGGCTAAACACTGGGCTTTTGATCATCTGCATCGCGATTGGGCTATTTTTGACGCTTAGTATCTCAAATTTGGGGCTTGTAAATGTTTGATATAGCGCTTTCGGTATTTAAGGACGCCTGCTTTGCCGCTGCGGCGGGGCTGGGGTTTGCGTATGCGTGCATGCCGCCTAAAAAGACGCTCATTTTCTCGGCGCTGCTTGCGGCGGTTGCACATTCATGCAGGTTTTTGCTGATTCAAAGCCAAATTTTTTCGATCGCCGCCGCGACGCTTTTTGCGTCGTTTCTGATCGGCGTTTTGGGGATGCTCTGCGCCAAGCGCCTCAAGGTGCCCGCAGAGATCATCGCCTTCCCCGCGCTGCTTCCGATGATCCCAGGCATCTACGCCTACAAGGCGGTTTTGGCGCTGTTTTCTTATATCAAAGCCACGGGCGCAGAGCATAAACTCGCTCATCTTATCTCGTTTTTCGATAACGCCCTCGCCACGATCTCGATCTCGCTGGCGCTAGGCACGGGCGTTTCAATAACGCTGCTAATTTTCTACGAGCAGTCCTTGATGATCACTCGCGGCGCAAGAGGCAAATAACGCTAAATAAGAAATTTTAAGCGCTCGCGGCGGGTAAATTTAAATTTATCATCTTCGCTAGCGAGGTAAAATTTTATAAATTTAGCGTCCTTGCCGCGAAAGTAAAATTTAGTTATATTCTCCATTTATCGCTCATTATTCGATATTTGTTTTATTGTTTTCTCTTTTTCATCGTAGTAATATCCCATATAGCTCAAAAGCATATTTCTGTAGCCCAAGATGCATTTGTTACATAATTATAAGAAAGATAAATGCTATAATTAGAATGTATTAAAATACTACAAATTTCTTAGAAAGGACTTGAAATGGCTTTAACAGAAGAAGATATGAAAATGTGGCAGGGCGTGAGCGATCATTTGACGCGAATGGAAAACAACGCCGAATATCGCAAGAAAATAGAAAAGCAACTTTATCGCGGTGCCCCAAAAGAGAGTATTGAAAGAATACGACAAGTAGGTATAAAAAATGGCCAATCAAAGTTAGTAGGCGCAATAAAAAAGATTGATTTCAGCTCTAATGCCGAATTGATAAAAATTCAAGACGAAGCGATTGTCCTTGCTGAAAATTCTCTAGTAAATTTTTTAAAAGAATATAATGAGCACCCTAATACCACGGGTGGTCGTTATATTTGTTCCGATACATTCAAAGAACTTTTTCCTTGCTTTGAAGCAAAAGAAAATAGGGCTCTAGTAAATGACGCGATACATAATTCCTCCGCTGTTTTAGCGGCGACGCAGTTTGAAGAGGTTCTGAAGCGCGATGAGCCCGGCAAAACCAAAGCAATTTTCATCACCGGAATTCCTGGAGCCGGAAAAACAACCTCGGTTAAAAATTTTATGAGCGATGATAAAGTTAAACTTATTTTTGAAGGGCAGTTGGCAAACCCGGCGCCGACCATTCCAAAAATAGAGCAATGCTTGCAAAAGAAATTAGACGTTACAATTGCTGCAGTGCATATAGAGCCCGAAAAGGCTTTAGACAATACTTTTAAGCGCTTTAACGAATATGGGCGCGGCGGGAGCATTGAAGTTATGTCTAGCATCCAAGGAAACTTGCCAAATGGCTTAAAAAAGCTAAAAGAGCATTTCGGGGATAAAATTAATATTATCGCCATTGATAGAAATAGCGATAGGAATAAAATTTTAACCGACGAAAAAGAGATCTACAAACTAATCAGTATCGGTTTAAAAGAAGAAATTTTTAAACGCTTAAAAGTCAAACTAGACCAAGATTTTCAAAAAGGCAGAATCGACAAAGCTTGTTTTGCTCAGGCGAACGAAACGAAGCTAAATAAAATCATGTCTATCCGAACCCATTAAGCTGAAATCGCAAAATTTAAAAGCGAACTAAAGTAAAATATACGAAAGCGATATACCTCAAGACTTAATCTGCGATAATTTTAGAATGTCTCAAATATCGTTAAATCAGGGCTTTTCTTGACCGCTTCGGCAAATTTCATCTCAATGATTCGTAGATATTTGGCTCTCTTGCACGCTCGTCGTGCCTCTTGCCGCAAAGATAAAATTAGCTGAGCTTTTCTGACTTAAACGCCCTTCTTGCCGTCATATAAAAGCCACTAAAGATAAAAAGCGCCATACAAAGCGAGACAATCGACCATAAAATTTTACCCGCTAGCCCGAAAAAATAGCCCGTATGTAGCTGATAGTTCGCGTCTTTAAACTCGCCCACGGTGATACCGTCCGTCTGCTTCTGCTGTGCGACTTTGCCCTCCTTTAGCTTCACGCTCGCGCCTTTTGGACGGGCGGTAGCGGGCGCGTCGGGCTCATAATACCTGACGCCGATCTTATCTCCGGATGCGAGCATTAGGGTAAATTCTTTATACTCTATGCCACTTGATCTGAATATCTCATAAGCCCTCTGCGCGTCGCTAAATTTATACGTAGCGGGCTTTTTGCCCTCCTCTTTTGCGGGCGCGGCAGCGTGATCTTTAGAAGCGGCGGCTTTAGGCGCGCTAGCTTGCGGTAAATTTTGTGAACTTACAAAAAGCTTCATCACCGCATCATTATACCAGCCGTACGACCAGTTAAGCCCGGTTAAACAGATAAGCAGGTAAATCACTGCACTTAGCGAGCCTAGGCTCGTGTGTAGGTTATAAAAAAGAGCGTATTTTTTGAGTTTAAAATTTGGCCTTATCGCCTCGATGAATTTACGCCTAAGCCTTGGGAAATGCAGCCATACGCCGCTTATTACGAGCAGTATCATCGCCACGGCGCTAGCGCCCACGATCTGTTTGCCGATCTCGCCCGCAGTTTTGTTGCCGCTTAGCGCTAGGCCCAAATTTCGATGCAACGCCATCACCGTTAGCACAAAGCCCGTGCCGCGATCCTTGCCGATGATCTGCGCGGTGTACGGATCGACTAGATACGCATCATTTCTGTTTGCGTAAACGACGAAGGCTTCGTCATCGCTTTTGGGCACGACAAGCCTTACGGGCTGCTTAGCGCCCGTTTGCTCGCTAAAGCTTTGCAGGATTTTCTCCACGCTTTGCATTTCGCCTGTTTTTTCGACCTTTTTAGAGCCCGCGTTTATTAGCGCCTCAAGCTCGTGCTGATACGACAAAATCGCGCCCGTAACGCCAATGATAAGCAGCGGGATAGAAAAAACGATCGACAAAATAAGATGGACGTTAAACAAAATTTTATTGCGCTTCAAAAGCGAGCTCATTGTAGATCCTTGCGAGATAAATTTAATCTTTATTTGATTGAGGTTCGCAATTATATTGTGCGATTTTAAATATTTAGATAATTATCATTAAGATTTAGGCTGCGAAATTTTAAGGCACGTTATGGCATCGCAAGAGCGCCTAGGTACCTCGCGCAGCGTCATAAACCGCGCGTCACAGTATCTCAAAGTCAAAAATTTAATCCGCCTTTCGCGCGGCAAGATCACTCTAGTAAAGTAAAATTCTAATCTCAAATTTATAAAAAGCGTGCTAAAAATCTCGTAAATTTAGAAATTTTGCGCTAAAATTGCCAAAGACGCGAGCTTGCGTAATCCAAAAAACAAGGTCATTATTATGTCGCAAAGTGTAGTCGAGTTTGCTACGATAATCCTTTATGTTACGATAGGCTTTTGCCTTCTTGTTTCATTGCTTGATAAAAACAGATCATTCAAAACCGTAGATCACGGAACTCTGTTTATCTCCACCGATCCGCTTTTAAAAATGCAGATGTTTATAATATTCCTAAGCTTCGGCGTAGTCACTCTATCCAGCTCGCACGTAGCAAAACATAACGGCGAGCCGATACCCTGCTTTTACACCCACGATAAAATTTGTTCGCAGGAATACAAAGCGGCGGGCATAAATTTAAGATACTTTGAAGAAGGCGATCCCAGATGTGTGGATGGATATCTGCAAATAAGCGAGCCTAGACTAATACTCGGCAAAATCATATCTGTCTGCGCCATAATTTTTTCCTTTATCGTGCTAATTCAAAAAGGAATTAGAATAGATAAAAGCGGCATCTGCAAAGAATGGGAGGTTTTGCCGTTTAAACATACGGAAAGGATAAACTTTGACGAGATGAGCTACGCCGTAGGGTTTATAAGAGGCGTAAAAATAATCAGCATATGAGGCGAAATTAGCGGCGTTAAATTCGGGGCGGGATTTTTATATGCACGAAGGGATATAGATTTTTTGCAAAATTTTATATCCGAAAAGCTCGGCTGAAATTTCAAAAGCTAAAGCAGCCGAGCAAAATGCTTGAGCTTAATTTAACGCTAAAAATATCTAAATTTAAGGCGGCGGCATGATATTTTTATATTTGATATTCGGCATAAATCTTTTACTGTTTGGGCTTGCTATTTTAAAAAGCATGGTTTTTAAAAGCAAAGCCTCTTATAAAACCGTGCAAAAGGGCGCCTGGCTCATACCTCCTAGCCCCATAGCAAAAACTATACTTATCGTGCTATTTTTATCCTGGGGTTCGCTGGTAGCGTTTGATGAGCCTTGGATAAAAACAACAAGAGGCGGAGGTAAAGTTGCATGCTTTGATACAAACGACCCTTTATGCGTAGGCGGGTATATGCAAAGAGGCGACGGCGAGACCGCACTCGTGATCGCGATGGGTCTTGCAATGATGCTAATTGCCATACTGCCGTTATCCGAAAAGGGCGTCATCATAGACAGCCGCACCGTAAGGAAAGAGCGGAGATTTTTATCGTTTAAATTTAGCACAAAGATCGATATAGAAAATGCCCTTACGGAGAAAGGGATGAGGGGCGAGATGCCGATTTTGATAGTAGAAGACGGGCAAAGCGGAAAAAATTTCACGCTCTCATTCCCATACGCACAGCAAGATATAAAATTTATCGAAGCAGAGATAAGAAAGAGGCGCTATAAGATGATGAAATCAAAAGAGGCAAGAGCTCCCCTTAAATCCGCGCTCAAAAAAACTATAAGCTTAAAAGGCGCGAATTAGCGCACAAACATAGAAATTCTAAAAAATGACAAAGAGGGCGCGGGCGATTAAATTTTAAATTTAGCCACGCGCGAGCAATAGCTGTGAAAATTTATGACAAGCCGTAGCAAAGCGGCATAATGATCGCGCGAGTAGCAGCTGTAAATTTATGATAAGTTGCGGCGAAGCGGCGCAATGATCGCGCGTACAAGTGCGCGTAAGCCCAAGAAGACGAACCGGGCGCTAGCCTAAAAAGACGAGCCGAAAGCCTAAAACGAGCGCGGCGTTTAAATTTAACTCGCAATTTTAAAATTCTAAATTCCAAACCGCTCCGTCAAAATCGTCAAAATTTAGCCTGTTTTTTACCT
>CAJPSJ010000129.1 GCA_905373295.1 uncultured Campylobacter sp.
AAGCATAAAACAAAACACTCATAAATTTTAATCAGACAAGCGGTGTATGAGTGTTTTGTTTTATGTCCTGCGGAGTCTTGACAGAACGCAAAAAAATATTATTTGGTGCGTATGTGAAAAAAGGTAAAAACTGCATAATTATGCAAGGAAATCCCCTATATACTTCAAATCCCAACCATTTTCTTTGGCTTTCTGCAAGTATTTTATCATCTGACGCTTATGCCACTTCTCGCAGCCCACTTTAGAACGCACGACGGTCATACGGTGAGGCAATGGAGCATCATACTCTAAACAACCAGCAACAACGCCAATCTTATCAAAATCGCAATAATTCATAATATCAAGCCAAAGAGGATGCTCCTTTAACCTAGACAAATTCCGACTTTCCTTATATTTGCGTATCTTTGCCACATCATCACCATAAAAGCTAAGGTTAGAAAACGTATTGCCAAATAAGCCCCTATAAAACGAAAATAGACTCGTGAGGGTTCTGACTCCACAACTCATTAAATAATCTCTTTTAAGCGTAAATTCTGCGTTCCAAATAGGCTTTTCAAAGTCAAAGCCGTTTTGCAATAAATACTCTTTCTTGACTTGAGACGACAAAGTATCTAAACTCTTTTCAATCTCAAGCTTTTTATTATAAATTTTAAAATACAAAACGCTGTTTCTTGAGCCTAAATACAGAGTTTCAAGACCTAGACGGCTATTAATCTCAAAAATCTCGTGTCCTTTGCAACATTCTTCAGACACGTAAAATCTACCTGAAAAACATTCAGGCTTGCATTTTGAAAAATCATAGCCGCCAATAAAACAGTTAATATCTACCCTACTCGGATACATTGTCATAAAATTAGCAGTAAGACCGAATGCAGACTTCAAAATATCTAATATCTTACCAATCGTGGACTTTATGCCATAGCTATAAATAGCCTCTCCATAAAGCTGAATATAGACATTATGAATGTGTTTCTGCTGCTCGGGATTTTTAAAAATAGCAGAGCAGAGCTTAACGCCATCAGGACTGGACAACTCGAACTTATGCCCAATAACGCCGTTTTGCTTTGAACTAGTCTTACACACGTAAGATAAACTATAATTTCCAAGTAAAAATCTAATACGAAATTAACATATAATTATATGAATAATTTCATGTATTTCTGCTTTATTTAGTGGTTGTTCAAAAAAAATTTTGACATAAATATAGATTTGATAAATTTATCGTTATCTCAAATGAAATTTAAGACAACAATATTTTTATAAGGATAAAAATAGATAATTTAATTTGGGTACGAGTTAAATTTTACTTATGCAAGAGTTTAAATTTGAAATATGAGAAGCTATCTCGTCAAGATGAGGCACTCTTTTATTCAATAACCAGGCGCATTAGATACATATCCTCGCCATCGATTACGCTGATTTCGGAGCTTTTGCAGCGCGGGCAAGAAAAGTCGTTCTGCGCCAAATTTCCGCTAAAACCGCAGTTTTTGCATTTTACGACGATCTCTTGGGTGTGGATGATGAGATCCGCATTTTCGCAGACGGTGCCTGCGCGAAAGACTTCGTAGCAGTTTTGCAGATAATGCGCTTCCACGCCGCTTAGCCGCCCTATTTTTACGTG
The DNA here is from genome assembly GCA_905373295.1 of uncultured Campylobacter sp. Taxonomy (GTDB): domain Bacteria; phylum Campylobacterota; class Campylobacteria; order Campylobacterales; family Campylobacteraceae; genus Campylobacter_B. The sequence continues at coordinate 1,622 of CAJPSJ010000129.1, forward strand.
CAGTTCCCTTATCTGCGGACTTTTTGCGCTAGATGTATCACGGGACGCCTGCGGATTTGTATCAAAGTTTTCAGTAAAATCGCCGTTTTTGTCGTTCGAGTCCATATTCGTAACGCCCGTATTTTCAGCATTCTTGGTGTCTATTATGTCGGCATTTACAGAGTCTGTATTTCTAGCGGTATCGGCAATATCACAGCGATTTTTATCGCCTTGCTCGGCTGCGCCTTTTTTCTTTGCTATTTCGGCGTTTAGCGCCTTTTCGCATAGCGCCACAAGATCCGCTACGATCGATAGTTCATGCATTTTTCCCTCTAAATTTTACGGCTGCGCCGTATTTTATGCGAAATTTTGTTGTAAATTTAAAAATACGCCCAAAATTTAGGCTTAAATTTGCCGAATTTGCACGCAAATTTAACAAATCCTCGGCAGTAGTTCACCTTTTGGAAGCTCCAAAAATCGCTGCGAGCCGTAGGCGTTTTGCAAAATTACTCGCCCTTTTGCCGCACGCGGAGCTTGAAATTGCCCCGCCCTATTTTCTGACGCCGCGTCCGTATTGCTTACGCCCGCAAATTCGTCCTGTGCGCCAAGCTTGGGCGTCAAAGTACCCTCAAATTCGCCTCCGCCGTGCCCTATTTCGCGTACCTCACCGATGATCGCGGCGTTTGCGTCAAATTCGCGCAGTATCTCAAGCGCTCTATCCGCCTCGGCGTCATCTTCTACGATCGCTACGAAAGTGCCTTCGTTTGCAAGCTCGTAAGGCTCAAAGCCCAGCAGCTCGCACACGCCCACTACTTCGTCGCTGATTTTGATATCCTCTTCGCGCACTAAAAATTCAAGCCCGCTAGAGCTTGCAAATTCGTTCAAAACCGCGCTAAGCCCGCCGCGCGTCGCATCTCGCATCGCTTGGATCTTCACGCCTTGCAAGATCAGCTTTTCTACCGCAGCGCAAAGCGGTTTGCAGTCGCTTTGTAGCTCGCTGCTTAGCGCGATCTCGTCGCGCGCCGCGAGTATCACTGCCCCGTGCCGCCCGATGTCGCCGCTAAGGAGGATTTTTGAGCCCGCTTTGATGTTTTGCACGCGCGCAGGTCGCAAAACACGACCGATGCCGCTAGTGTTGATGAAAATTTTATCGCATTTGCCGCGTGGCACGACCTTTGTGTCGCCGCAAACGATGCGAACGCCGCAGCTTCGCGCGGTGCTCGCCATCGAGTCCAGGATGCGTCGCAGCTCGCTTAGGCTGAGCCCCTCCTCGATGATTAGCGCGCAGCTTAAAAACAGCGGCTTGGCGCCCACCATCGCAAGGTCGTTTACGGTGCCGCAAACGGCGATCTTGCCGATGTCGCCGCCGTTAAAAAACAGCGGCGTAACCACGAAACTATCGGTGCTGAAAGCTAGCTCGCCGCTAGAGCTCGCCGAATTCAAAGCGGAGTTCGCTGCGCGATCAAAACCCGCCCCGGCGTCTAAATTTAAATCGTCTAAATTTAAATTTAGTATCGCGCTGTCGTTGTTCGCGCGTAAAATTTCATTATCAAACGCTGCAAAGATCGTCTCGTTGATGAGCCTATTCATCTCCTCGCCGCCGCCGCCGTGGCTTAAAAGTATAGTTTCGTTCAAATTTTTCCTTTTCACTCGGTTTTAAATTTATAAGCCTGTATTTCGCAGCTGAGCAAGCCGTGCCGCTACGGCGCTGCGCAAAATTTTAAAGCAAATTTAGCGCAACGATTCCGCTTCGATTAAAATTTTAAAGTACGACTTATTTTTAAAATTTACGCTCTGCGATACCGCGCGCAAAATTTTAGCCCACGTTTTTGATGTCGCCATATTTAAAATACGCCGCGCATGCGCCTTCGCTTGAGACCATGCACGATCCTATCGGGTTTTGCGGCGTGCAGTGCTTGCCGAAGACCTTGCAATCATAGGGGCTTTTTTTGCCGCGCAAAATTTCGCCGCAGATACAGGCCTTGCTCTCGGGCGCGCTCTGTACGCTGCAATCAAACTGCACCCTGGCATCCAGCGCCGCGTACTCGGGACGCAACTTCATGCCGCTTTTTGGAATTTCGCCGAGCCCTCGCCACGGAAAATCACAAATTTCAAAATATTTATCTATTAAATCTTGTGCTTTTTGGTTGCCGCTCTCTTTTACGACGCGCTCGTATTCGTTGAAAACCTCGTAGGTGCCGGCGTTTTGCTGCTCGACCAAATTTAACACGCCCGCCATTATGTCAAGCGGCTCAAATCCGCTTACGGCGATCGGTTTTTTGTAGTCTCGCGCGATGCTTTCGTAGGCCTTCGCGCCGGTGATCACGCTTACGTGGCTGGGTCCTAAAAACGCATCGATCTGCACGTCGGCGTCGTCCAAGATCGCTCGCACGGGAGCGGGCACCGTTACGTGGTTGATGTGAAAAAAGAGATTTTTTAGCCCCAAGCTTAGCGTTTTATCGATCAGCACGGCGCTCATAGGCGTCGTCGTCTCAAAGCCGATCGCAAAAAATATCACCGTTTTTTGCGGATTTTCCTGCGCGATCTTTATGCAATCAAGCGGGCTATAAAGCGCTCTGATATCGTGCCCCTCGCCGCGCAGCTTCTGTAAGCTGGTGCGAGAGCCAGGAACTCGAAGCATGTCTGCTAGAGTGCAAAAAATACTCTGCGGCATCGCGGCGAGCTTGATCGCCTCGTCGATGCGACTGCGCGGCATCACGCATACCGGACAACCGGGGCCGTGGATAAATTTGATATTTTTGCCGACCAGGCTCGGAAGGCCGAATTTCATGATCGAGTGCGTGTGTCCGCCGCAAATCTCCATAATATTTAGCGGCTTTTTGCTTTTAGAAATTATCAGCTTGCTAAGCGCTAAAATCAGCTCCTTATCCCTAAAATCCTTGATTAGATCCATTTTTTACCTTAAATTTTACGGGTTTACAAGTCGCTTTAATTTTCTGCGCCGGCTCTAGGCTCCATGCTTTCATACACCAAGCCCTCTTCCGCCTTCATCTGTTTTGCGATCTGCTCGTAAATTTCGATACTCTCCTTCGCTCGCTGCGTATCGATCTTCTCCATCGCAAAGCCCACGTGGATCAGCACGTACTCGCCGACCGCCGCGGGCTCAGGGAGTAGATCCAAGCTCACGCCGCGGCGCACGCCCAGAGTCTCCACGGTCGCGAAATTATTTTCGTCGATCGAGATGATTTTTGAAGGGATTGAAAGACACATTAACGAAATTCCTTCTTGTATTGTAGGAATTTCAGCCATTTCTCCACGCCCTCGCCGCTTTTGCTATCAAGCGCGATGACGTCGGCTTTTGGATTGAGTTTATGCACTTCGCGCACTACTTCATCCATATCGAAGTCAAAATGCGGTAGCAGCGCGGTTTTAGTGATTACGACGCAGTCTGCGCGACGAAATATCACGGGGTATTTTGCGATTTTATCGCTGCCCTCGGGCACGCTTAGAAGCACCACGTTCAGGTGCGCGCCCACGTCGAATGCCGCCGGGCAGACGAGGTTTCCGACGTTTTCTATGAAAACCAGATCCAAATTTTTAGTATCGATATGATGAAGCCCCTCGTGAACCATAAAGGCGTCCAGATGGCAGGTCTCGCCGGTGCTGATCTGATGGGCCTGCGCGCCCGCTTTTATGATGCGATCGGCATCGCGGTTGGTCTCCAGGTCGCCCTCAATGACGCCGATTTTAAATTTGCCGCTTTTGATAGTGGCCTCAAGTAGCGTCGTCTTGCCGCTACCGGGGCTACTCATCAAATTTAGACATAAAATTTTATCCTCGTCAAAATGAGCTCTGTTGTGAGCGGCCTCCTCGTCGTTGGCGCTTAAAATTTTACTCATCACCTCGATCGTCTTGGCGTCGCTAATAGCGACATTTGCGTGGACGTGATCGTGCGCGTCGTGCTCGTGATCGATCCCCGCCTCGTGCATATGAGCGTGGGAGTGGACGGTGCCGTCCGCGTGGGTATGGAGATGCTCGTGCGAATGAGCACCCGCCTCGTGAGTATGGCCTACTGAACAGCCGCAATCTTTACACATTTTTTATCCTTGGAAAATAAATTTTGCGC
>CAJPSJ010000130.1 GCA_905373295.1 uncultured Campylobacter sp.
CCGCGCCTTAGTTTTATGCCCGCAAAATTTAATCGCGCCGTAAAAAGTCGGTCTGCCGCGTAAAATTTAGCGGCGCGGCGAAAGAGGGGTCTGTCTCGCAAAGCGGTGCTGCATAAAATTTAACCGCATCGCAAAAGCTACTCCGCTGCGCAAAATTTAACCGCGAGCGCCAAAGCTCGTTATTTCTTCGGTTTGCTTAGCTCGTAGCCGAAGCGGATCTTTTTGCTCTCGCCCGGCTTTAGCTCGAAGTCCCAACTAAGCAGTCCGTCCTTACCGAGGCTATTTTGCTCGGGCGAGTTTTTCAGCGCGACCTTTACGTCTTCATGCGTCGAAACGGGCGCTCGCTCTTGCAAAACCACGTTCCACGCGCGCTTGGAGCTATTTTTGATCTCGTAATCCCAAGCCATGGAATTTTTGCTTTCGCCGCCGAAAAAGGAGTTTTTCGTGAAATTGTTCGCCTGCTCTTTTTTAACTTCGATCAGGCTGTTTTTACCCAGATATGCCGTAGCCTCGGCGTTTGCGGCAAAGCCTAGATGCACGAGCCCGATCTGCACGCCGTCGAGCTTTATTAGTGTTTCGCTCTCTTCTATGCTTCTTTCGGGGTTAAATTTAGCCCGCACGTAAGCCGCCTCGCTGCCGTAGCCGTCGATGAGCAGATCAAATTTCGCATCCAGATTCTGTTTATCGAAGCTAAACTCGCCCGCCTCGCCTGCCTTGAGGCTTACGCCGCTAATTTTCCACACCTTTGAGAGCGAGCTTTCGATATTCGAGCCCGTCCTTGCATACGACGATCTAGCCTCCGCCGCAGGCGCCCTCTGCATATCCGCCACCTCTAGCATCACGTCCTTTTTATAATCCGCTGCGAGCTCGGGTTCTACAGGCTCGCCCTCATACCACGGGTAAAACGGCTGCGGCGCGGTCTGCGAGGAGTATTCGTAAGGATACAGCGCGATCGTTAAATTCGCTAGCTCGGCGTTTAGCGGATTTTGCACCGAGAGCTTTTGCGCAACCTCGATTTTGCCGCTAGCAAGATCGGCAGAGAGCTCGTTGTGCGTGTAGGCGCTTACGTCAACGGGGTAGTTGATCTTAACGAAGTTCGGATCGCAGCCAAAGTTCGCGTTTAAGCGGCGCTCGTTCTTGATCCGGTATTTTGAAATTTTCTCTTTGAGCTTTCCGATCTGCTCGTCCGTCTTTGAAATTTCGCCCGCTACGAGCAAGACCTCGTCGTAAACTTTTTGCGAATCCGCCTTTAGGCTTGCCAGGCTTCTATCTTTTAAGCTCGCAAAATCGCTTAAAAAGCGCTGCTGCGCCTTAAGCGCGACCAGGCGGTCGCTTAGCTCGCGCAAGCTCTTTTCGTCCGCCTCTTTTTTGGCGAATTCCGCGTTTTTCACGGGCTCGCTCTCTCCCAAAGATAATTCGCGCACTTCGCAAGAGCCCGCGATCTCGATGCTGCGGATATCCAAGTACTCCGGCACGTTCACGCTGAAGTTTGATTTTTGCGCGCCGAAGCTTTGGTGCAAGAAGGCGGAGTTCGCGTAGATCTCAAGGCTATTTTCCTGCGCGCTTAAATTTACGGCAAGCGCCGCAGCTGCGCTTAAAAGAACTATTTTTTTCATTTTTACTCCTTAAAAATTTTACGTAATTGTAACGATAAATTTTGATTTTTATGCTTAAAATTCGGAACGAATTTTAAAATTCCGACCACGCCGCCCGCTTTGAAATTTTAAAATTTCGCCGCCGTAAAAACTCCGCCGCAGACGCTAAAATTTTACCGCCGCTAGCGCCTGCAAACACTTTCACTATCGCGACTAAACCGATAAAATTTTAAATTTACGAAGCTTCTATTGCAAGGATGAGCTCTGCTCGTCCGCGAAGTTAAACCGATAAATTTTAAAATTTTACGCAGTAAAATTTCTGTAACTTTAGGTGGGTGTAGGGAGTGCTTGCACTCCCGCTCGCAAGGACGAGCTTAGCTCGTCCGCGAAGTAAAGACTAGAATGGATACGTCAAGCAGCAGACGCGACCGACCTTTTCGTTGTAGCTGACGTCAAGCTTCAGATCGTATAGTTTGCTTAAAATTTCGCTCTTTATGATCTGCTCGGCCTTGCCGTATGCGACCTCGCCGCCGCCTTTTACGAGCGCGACGTATCCGCCCAAAAGCAGCGCGAAGTCCGGATTGTGCGTGGCTAAAACGACGGTGTAGCCGTTTTTGAGAAGCTCCTTCGTGGCACGGAGGAATTTGTATTGGTTGGCAAAGTCTAACGCCGAGGTGGGCTCGTCGAAGATCACGATCTTCGGCTCGCTGCAAAGGGCGCGCGCGATGGACGCCATCTGCCTCTGGCCGCCGCTTAGGCGCGTGATGATCTTGTCTTTTAGGTGCCAAATTTCAAGCATTTTCATGTAGCGCTGCGCGAGCTTGTAGTCGTTTTCGCTCGGCTGCGAAAAGATCCCTATATGCGCCGTGCGCCCCATCAAGACGTACTCAAAGACGCTGTAGTCGTACTCGCAGACCTCGCTTTGCGAGACATAGCCGATGATCTCGGCGCGCCCTTTGGCGCTAAGGCTCGCCATATCCTTGCCGTCGATTGAAATTTTACCGCGCAGGGGCGTAAGCGTGCCGCTGATTAAATTTAAAAGCGTCGATTTGCCCGCGCCGTTTTGCCCCAAAATCGTCAGCATCGCGCCCGCTTCGAGGTTTAAATTCACGTCGTGTAGCGTCAGAGGGGCGGATTTTACGTAGCCGAAGTCTAAGCTCTCAACCCTAACCATTTAGCTTCCTTTTGTTTTTAAGCAAGATGAATATAAAAAATAGCGTGCCGATAAAGCCCGTAAGCACCCCCAGCGGGATCTCGCTTTGATTTATGCTGCGCGCTACGTCGTCTACGATGAGCACGAAGATCGCGCTTAAAAATATGCTCGCCGGGATCGCCTTGGTGTTGCTCACGCCCACGATCATACGCGTTAGATGCGGCATCAAAAGCCCCACCCACGCGACTATGCCGCTGATACACACGCTGCTTGCGGTTAGCAGCGTCGCGCAGACGATGATGATGCCTCGCTCCATGACGACGTTTACGCCCAGCTTCGCCGCAGTCGCATCGCCCATGGATAGGACGTTTATGCGGTAGCTCATCAGTACCAAGATAGCGATACAAACCCCCATCACCGGCGCTATCATCGCTAGCACGCTAGGATCGACCTTCGCGAGGCTTCCTAGCTGCCAATACACGATGTCTGCAAGCTTCGTCTCGGGATCGGCCATAAATTTTAAAAATCCGATCAGTGCGCCCATCAGACCGCTTACGATGATGCCCGCAAGCACGAGCATTATGGTGGCGCTGGAACGCAGCGCGCGCGTGATCAGAAGCGTAATGCAAACCGCCGTAAGCCCGAAAACGAAGGCGAAAAGCTGGATCAAAAGGATGTTTAGATCAAGCAAGATCGCGATCGCTGCGCCCACGCAAGCTCCGGCGCTGACGCCTAAGAGATCTGGGGAGACGAGCTGGTTTTTAAAGACGCCCTGATACGCCGTGCCGCTGATGCCCAGCGCCGCGCCCACGAGCACCGCGGCGATGATGCGCGGCAAGCGCACCTGCATGATGACGTTGTGGACGTTTTGCGCTACTTCGCCACCGCTAAGCGCTTTTAACACCTCGGCGATGCTTAGGCCGAAGCGCCCTATACAAAGCGATATCGCAATCGTCGCAATCGTCGCCAGTATCAGCAGCACGAGCATAAATTTAAAATTTTTCATACCTTCCCTTGCTTTAAATTTTTATCTTTTGCCTTAAATTTAAGCTTTGAAATTTCGCCTCGTTGAAACCTGCTTAAAATTCCGCTTTCTAACTCGTAGGCGAAAGGCTTGCGGTAAAATTCCTTCGTGATAGCTCCAAGATCAATATTTTAGAAAAGATCCGGATGAAAATTTTAGCCGCCTGCAATTTGTAGTGACGCCCTCGTGCCCGTGCGGTCCCAGCCAAAAATGTTTGCAGGCGCAGCACAGACGCGCTTTTGCCGCACCGCCTCAAGCTGCCAAACGCAGGACTTGGCAGCAGAGCAGTGCCTCCGCCTCGCACGACGTCTTCAACCGATGATGACGCAGTGGCTGCAGCGACTTTGATTTATACATCTAAATCCTTAAACAGATGTGGCATTTTAGCACATATCATATTAAATTTTTATGATTTCGGCTTTCATATACGCGAGCGAATCTAATGGCGTGCAGCTCCGTGTAATAAGGCTTTTAAGCGGAATTTAGCTTGTGGATTTCAGATGAGCGCCTACGAAATTTACGCCAAGATGGAATTTTAAAATTTCATCCTTTCGCGAAAGATGCGCTTAAGCTCGATGGCGGAATTTGCCCGGCTAAATTTCGCCTATTTAGCAGCAGACGCAGCGCGCGGCAAAATTTTACGTAGGATTTGAAGATTTGATTTAAAATTCCACGAACGGATACTGCGCGAAAATTTTCTCTTTATTTGATCGCGATTTTGCTAGCCACTTAGTCGTAGAATTTTACTGCTCGTTTAGCTGTGGGATTTTATTTGCCCGCAAGGGGTTAAATTTTATCATGAAATTTCGCATCGCTTAAAATGCGATGCGAAACGAATCCGTCCGTCGCTACTGCCAGCCTAGAGCTTTACGCTTTAGGCGCATATCGCTTACCATTTTTAGCGCAAGTGCGACCGGATCGGTATCTACGTGCATCACAGAGCCAAGCGCCCGCCTGGTGCCCTCTTTGAAAAAGTGTATGACGTTTGCGGAGCCGTGGATTTGATACTCGACGCAGTGATACGAGTCGATGCCCATTAGGCGGAATCCAAGCGAGGCATCGACGCCCTTTTCGTTCGCCCACTCGGGAGAGGTGAAGGCAAGCGGCAGCTCGTAGAGATTTTTGCCTAGCACTCCTGCGATACCTGCGAAAATTCCGCTAGAGCGGGTATTATCGATGCACTCGCCCACGTGCCACACCGGCGGAAGCTCATCTTTTTCTAAAAACGCCCGTAGCGACGCGCCCGCTTTTTTATACGCGCTTTTTTGGCAAAAGCCCAGCTTCATTAGCGGGAACGACGCGCAGCCGTTGGTCAGGATTAGGACGTTATTTTCGATTAGGGTTTGTGCGACATCTATGATAGCGCGCTCATAAGGCACTTTAGGATTGGTGCAGCCGACCATATTTACGATGCCTAAAATTTCACCGCTTTTTAGCGCGTGCGCTAACGGCTCCATGCCGCCGTAGTGCTTATGGACGAATTCTACCGAAAAGCCCACTTCGGCCTCGACTTCATACGGCGGGATATATACCGGCAGGCCCTTGCGCTTTTCGTGAGATTGCAATGCGCGATCTAGAATTTTACGCGCTAAATTCCTAGTTTCGGCGATATTGCTATGGTGGTGATCGTAGCCTATATGCTCGGCTCCGGGAAGCCTAGCTGATGAGCTTGTGGTAACGACCTTAGTCTGGAAGCAGTTAGCCACGTCCATGATCGCAGGATAGACATCTTGGACATCGGCGACCCACAGATCAAGTGCGCCTGTGCCTATGACGAGTTCGGCAGTTACGGCGTTTGAGAGCGGCACGACGCCCCAGTTTCGATACATCGCCGATAGCCCGGAACAGCACACGCCGTAAAATGCGATACCCTGCGCTCCTATTGCGCGAGCCTTGTCTTGGTACT
>CAJPSJ010000131.1 GCA_905373295.1 uncultured Campylobacter sp.
ATTTGAAGTTGGCAAAATGAAAAAAACCTTGAAATTTATCGTCTTTATCGTACTTATTTTTATTGCGATATATTTCTTATACGGTAAATTTTTTAAGCAAGAAGAGGCGCCGAAGGCTCTTACCACAAGGCTTGAGAAGGGCGATATCAGAGGCACGGTGACGGCTGCGGGCGAGGTTTATGCCAGGGATTTGGTCGACGTGGGCGCGCAGGTAAGCGGTCAGATCAAAAAGCTCTATGTCAAAGTGGGCGATAAGGTTCAAAAAGGCGATATGATCGCGCAGATCGACTCGGTCACTCAAGAAAACGAGATCGCGCAGCAAAAGGCGCAGCTTCTGATCCATGAGGCAAATTTGGCTTCGGCAAATATCGCCGCGGAAAACGCCAAAACGCAGTATAACCGCGAGCTTGAGCTGTATAAAAGAAACGCCGCTTCCAAAGAGGCGGTGGAAAATGCTAAAAATAGCGCCGCTTTAAAGGAAGCTGAGCAGAAGCAGATCGAGGCGCAGATCGAGCAGACAAAACTTCAGCTAAGCACCGCGGAGACGAATTTCGGCTACACCAAGATCACGGCTCCGATAAGCGGTACGATCGTTTCAATGCCGGTAGAGGAGGGCAAAACGGTAAATTCCAACCAAACCACGCCTACGATCGTAAAGATCGCCGATCTAAGCAAGATGGAGATCAAGATGCAAATCGCAGAGGGCGATATATCCAAAGTAAAGGTCGGAATGGACGTAGAATACTCCATACTATCGGATCTGGATAATATCAAAAAGGCTAAAATTTACAAGATCGATCCGGGTCTTACCACGCTTAGCGACGGGACGTACGATAAAACCTCTAGCGGTTCGTCCTATTCTTCGAGCAGCAGCGACAGCGCGATCTATTTTTACGCAAAGATGCTAGTGGATAATGAAAACGATTTTTTAAAGATCGGAATGACGACCGAAAACAACATAATCGTAAGCGAAGCGAACAATACCAGCTACCTACCTACCTCCGTTATCAAGCGCGACGCGAAAGGCGATTACGTCACGGTGCTTAGCGGCAAAGAGCCTGAGCAGCGATACGTAAAAACGGGCGTTAGCGACGATCTGAATACCGAAATTTTAAGCGGTTTGGATGAAAAAGATGAGGTGCTCATCGCTGACGGGAAAGCCGCGCCGTTAAACATGGACGGGCCTCCGATGGTGTTTTAGTTAAAATTTTATGGTGTGAAAATGCTAGAGCTTAAAGATATAAACAAAAAATTCATTCTCGGCGATAACGAAATCCACGTACTAAAGGACGTAAGTTTAAATATCGAAGCGGGCGAGTTTATATCAATAATCGGGCAATCCGGAAGCGGAAAATCGACGCTGATGAATATAATCGGCTGCATCGATACGCCAAGTAGCGGAAGCTACAAGATCGAAGGTCGCGAGACCGCAAATTTAAGCGGCGACGAGCTCGCGGCGCTTAGAAGTAAAAAATTCGGCTTCGTTTTTCAAAAATACAATCTCATCGCCACGATGGACGCGACCACAAATGTCTCGCTGCCTGCGGTGTATGCAGGCGTAGGGGCGAGCGAACGGACAAAAAGAGCGGTGGAGCTTTTGAATAAGCTGGAGCTTGGCGATCGCATCAAAAATTTACCGAGCAAGCTTAGCGGCGGACAGCAGCAGCGCGTAAGTATCGCCCGTGCTCTGATAAACGGCGGCGAAGTGATTTTGGCCGACGAACCCACCGGCGCGCTTGATAGCAAAAGCGGCGAGACGGTGATGCAAATTTTAACGGCACTGCACAAAGAGGGACATACCATCATCATAGTTACGCATGATGCGCATATTGCGGAATTTGCGGATCGTATCATTGAGATAAAAGACGGTAAAATTTTAAGCGATAAAAGAAAGGCGGAGCGGGTTTTTGAGCGCAAAAAAGAGGAGATTAAAACTAAAAATTCCTTTATATTTTGCAAAGATCAGCTCATCGAAAGCTTTAAAATGTCCATTAGCTCGATATTTTCGCATAAACTAAGATCGATTTTGACGATGCTAGGCATCATCATCGGCATTGCGTCTGTTATCTGCGTAGTAGCTCTCGGTAAGGGTTCGGAGGAGAAAATTTTATCCGAGATCCGTAAAATTGGCACCAATACGATCGATATCTTTCCCGGTAAAAATTTCGGCGACGTGCGTGCGGGCTTCGTGAGCACCCTTACGATAAGCGATTCTAAAGTTTTGGCGCGCCAGCCCTACGTCGATTATGCCACACCAAATGCTTCTGCAAGCGGTACGGCAACATATGCTAATTTAAGCTCCAAGGCTCAACTGCGCGGCGGCGGCGTGAATTCTTTGGCGGTTAATGGCATAGATATAGAAGATGGTAGAAATTTTAGCGACGATGATATTAAAAATTCTGCCTCTGTCGCGATTATCGATCCAAACACTAAAAAAACATTTTTTAAAAATTCAGATCCGATCGGCAAGACGATTTTATTTTCGGGTAAGCCACTTAAGATCATAGGAGTTTCGGGCAAGGATAAAAACGCCTTCGGAAGCAACGAAAATTTAAGAATTTACGCGCCGTACTCAACTGTGATGAATAAAATCACGGGCAATCGAAAAATCAGCTCTATCACCATCAAAATAAAAGACGATGTCAATACTCAAGTGGCTGAAGAGAGCCTAACTCAGCTACTGATCCAAAGACACGGCTCGCGGGATTTTCATACGATGAACGCAGATACTATCAAACAAACAATACAAAGCACTACCGGCACGATGACGATTCTGATCTCATCGATCGCGGTAATTTCGCTCGTCGTCGGCGGCATCGGCGTGATGAATATCATGCTCGTAAGCGTTACCGAGCGCACGCGCGAAATCGGCATCAGAATGGCGATCGGCGCGAAGCAATCCAATATCTTGCAGCAGTTTTTGATAGAGGCGATTTTGCTTTGCTCGCTCGGCGGAGCTTTAGGAATTTTAATCGCTTTGGCGCTTGGATTTGCGTTTAATACCATAAGCCCAGATTTTGCGATGAAATTTACTACCGCGCCTTTCGTGATCGCCTTTGCAGCGTCGTCCGCGATCGGCATAGTTTTTGGCTATCTGCCGGCAAGAAACGCCAGCAGATTAAATCCGATAGATGCTTTAGCACAAGAATAATCAAGGAGAAAAAATGATAAATTCTAAAGTAATTTTAAGCGGCGTTTTAGCTGTTTTTATCGGCGGTTGCGCCTCAAATCAAAGTGAGGTCGAATTTAAGCCTGTAGAGCATTTCAAGGATGAAAATGCAAGCTATGAAATCGATACGCTGTGGTATAAAAAATATGGCGAATCGTACCTAAATAAGCTTGTAGATCAAGCCCTTGCGAATAACTACGATCTAAAAACAGCGGCTTTAAACGTTGAGAGTGCTTATGCAAATTTAGGGCTAAGCAGGGCTGATCTTTTTCCTACGCTAAGTAGCTCGTGGAGTGCGGGCGCTAATCGCGACATAAGCACCGGCTCGAATTGGAACAAAACCTATAGTTCGGGTTTTAATGTAAGCTATGAGCTTGATCTTTTCGGCAAGATCCGCTCGGCGGTAAATGCCGAGGGCTGGAACGCTAAAGCCAGCGAGTTTGACCTTGAAAATACTCGCCTGACTCTTATAAATTCCGTCGTAAGCGGCTACTTCGAGATGCTTTATTTAAACGATTCGCTAAAATGGACAAAACAGAATTTAAGCGATTACCGAGAGATCGAAAAAATAATCAAGGCAAAATATGATTACGGCAAGTCCGAGCAGCTTGATTACAGGCAGATTCAAAATTCTATCCTAGGGCTTGAAAACAAGGTCTTAAGTATTCAAAAAAATATCGAGGATAATCATAAATATATGAGAAATCTCATCTCCTCCAGCTTGCAATTTGATGATAACACCGATTCGATAAATTCCATAGAATTCCAAGGCGTTGATCTAAATGTGCCTTACACGGCGCTTGCTAATCGCCCCGACATTAGAGCTGCGATCGCTAGGCTAAATTCCAGCTTTTACGACGAACAGACCGCTAAGTTAAATTTCTTTCCTAGCGTAAATTTAGGCGCAGGGCTTACTAACGGGCAAGGCGTGAGCGCTAACGATAGTTTCAAGCTAAATTTTTTAAGCGGCAACGTAAGCATAAGTCTGCCGTTTTTGGATTATGCGAGGGTTGAAAACCGCCTTAAAATTTCAGAGATCGCTTTTCGCAAAAACGTCGTAAATTACGAACAGACGCTCTCTAACGCTACTAATGAGGTGCTAAATTTATATAGAATTTACCAGATCAATCTGGCTAGCCTTAAAAATTTAAGTGCCGCTTACGATGAAAAGGCGCGTATTGCCGATCTTTACGCTGCGAAATACGAAGCTGGCTCAAGCGAGCTAAAGGATATGCTAGAAGCCCGCACCGATGCCGTAAACGCTAAGATAAACGAGCTAAATCAAAGATATTTGACGCTTCAAAACGAGGCGGCGATCTATCGCGCGATGGCAGGTAAATTTAAACGCAAATGAAAAAGGCTTTGATATTTTGGCTGCTTTGCGGCGCTATATTTGCTGATTCCACGGCGTTAAGCGCACAAGATGGTGCAGTAAGCCTTAGCGCCAGCGCTTACGTTGCGAACGATAAACAATCAGAATTTGAGAAAAACCATAGTGAAATTCTGCTAAATCGTCAAAAAAATGAACTAGATAGGCAAAGCCTGCAAAATAATTTGCAACGTGAATCAAAAGGCGTAGGCGACCACGATGATTTTTCGATGAAAAAACAGCCGATGCAAGACATCAAGGAGCGAAACAATAAAAATGAACAGGACTTAAAACTGCGCCGCAAAAAGCTGCAAGGCGACGCTTATCGGCGCTAGGGCTACTTTTGTTTATCGGTTTTTAAGTAAAGTTTCTATAAAATCTCAGCTTTACATTTTCTTAAAGGAACAGTTATGAAAAGAACGTACCAACCCCACAATACCCCTAAAAAGCGCACTCACGGCTTTCGCGTCCGCATGAAAACAAAAAACGGCCGCAGAGTTTTAAGTGCAAGACGTGCTAAAGGCAGAAGAAGATTGGCTGCGTAGGCGAATTCGCTGCGATAAGCGATAGCAAGGTTTTTTCGGAGGTTTATAAAAGTGCGGCAAAGTGGCATTGCGAATGTGCTGTTGTGTATTTTTTGGCTAGCGAGCAGCGTAAATTTAGCGCAGTCGCCAGTAAAAAAATAGGCAATTCAGTTACGCGAAATTACGCTAAAAGACGTTTACGCGCAGTGTTTTATAATCAAAAAGACGCCATTGTTAGCGGAATTTTTATATTAATCGCAAAAAAGCGGATCGTAGATATGAGCTTTGAAGACATTGAGCGAAATTTAAAATGGGCGTTTAAAAAGATCGGCGCAGTAAAATGAAGAGATTTTTTATAGCCGCGATCGGGTTTTATCGAAAATTTATTTCGCCTTTGCTACCGCGCTGTTGCCGTTATTATCCGAGCTGTTCGGAATACGCGCTTTATGAGTTTAAATTTAACGGTCTTTTTCGCGCTCTTTGCGCTACGGCCGCTAGAATTTTAAGGTGCAATCCGCTCTTTAGCGGTGGCATAGATTATCCGATAATCGCGCGGAATTTCAAATTTTGCGTATTTTCAAAAGTCTGCGAAGGCGGCTT
>CAJPSJ010000132.1 GCA_905373295.1 uncultured Campylobacter sp.
TTTACCGATGACGCTTTGGATTAAATTTGCAAAATACAAAAAATCCACCGCGGCGGGTTTCGCGCCGGCCGCGATAGAGGGCTCCGCCTTTAGTCCGCTAGCGATAAAGCCCAGCCTTAGGCTCTGCGAGCCGTCCGCATCAAACACCTCTCCTAGCTCAAAAAGCTTGACGCTTCTGCGAGAATTCTTTAAATTTCGCTCAGCAGATTCTAGCAGATGATTAATCAGCGTCGGTCTTAGCGCGTCCAGCTCTCCATTTATCGGATTTAAAATTTTAACCTTGCACGGCGCAAAGCCTAAATTTTTAAGAGTCTTTCCATCGTCAAATACATAATGCACGCACTCGAAAAATCCTACTGCAGCCGCCTTATTGCGAAGCTTGCGCCCGTTTTGTAAATTTACGTAGGCATCGTTTAGGCGGTTTTTCTCGTAGAAGCTTAGCGGCGCGGCGGCGATATTATCGATGCCCACGATACGCACGATCTCCTCGCACACGTCGTGAGAGTTTACGATATCGTGGCGGAAAGGCGGCACCTTGGCGGTGATTAGATCGGCTTCGACGCCCACATCAAAGCCCAGCCTTTTTAAAATTTTTACGATCTTATCGCGCGGAATTTGCGCGCCGATCATTGAGTTTATCTCTTTTTCGCTAAAGCCCACGATAAGCGGCTCCAAAGCGTTTGAAATCTTTTGTGTGCCCGCATATAGGCTAACGGCTTTATTTTTAAGTAGCAATCTAAATAGCAGATCTAGTCCCAGCCTAAGCTTTGGTTCGCTGCCTCTGCTTGAGCGATACACATGCTCGTCGCCTTTTAGGCTTTTGTTTTCGTTTACTGCTTTGGCGATGATTAGTGGCGCGGTGTAGTTTGCCTCTAATAGCACCACTTTGCTACTGCAACACGCCTTTAGCTCCGCGTCTTGGCAAATTCCTGCTACGCTAAGCAGTCTCTTGCCCGCATAAACGCCGAACTCGCCGTTTGGCATAGGCTTTATGTCAAGTGCTACCTTGCCATCTGCGGAAGCGATCTTTTCAAAATCATAAGCGCGCAGCAATACTCCGGTAGAGTGAGTAGCGTAGTTGATGAAATTTTGCACCGCGCAGCTTTGCAAAATACCAACGCTTGCAAGACGCAAGGTCTGCTTTAAATTTAACTTCAGCTCGCCTTTGATCTCGTAAGCTCGAAAAGCAAATTTAGCGCTTACCTCATCGCTTGCACGCACGCTTAAAATTCTACCGATACCAGGCGCTCCGTCGGCATCTTCAAACTCGTGCTTTTCCTTTAGCGGCAGATCAAGTGCCGCGCCCAGATCGCGCGCTATGCCTAAGATGCTAAGGCAGTCGCCGCGATTAGCGGTAAGCTCGATCTCGATAAGATCGTCGTTAAAAATTTCATACTCGCGCAGCTCTTTACCTAGCACAAGCTCGCCGATGCTGCTATCAAGCACCATAATGCCGTCATTCGTCTTGGCAAGTCCAAGCTCGGTTGCCGAACAGATCATACCAAAGCTCTCCACTCCGCGAAGTTTGGCAGGCTTTATCTCAAGTCCGCCAGGAAGCACGGCGCCGATTAGGCTAACTGCGACGTATTGCCCTGCCTCGACATTTTTCGCGCCGCAGACGATCTGCAGACTTTGCTTACCGACATCAACCTCGCAGACATTTAGATGATCGGAATTCTCGTGACGACGCTTACTTTTTACGAGTCCTACGACGACGCCTTTGGGAAGCGAAATTTTATCGTGAGCGTCAACCTCAAGACCGATGGAATTTAGCGTAGAAAGCAGCCTTTCGCTTGAAATTTCGCTTATGTCGATCCACTCTTGTAACCAATTTCTCGTTATTATCATTTAAACTGCTCCAATAATCTAATATCGCCTTCAAATAGCGAGCGCAGATCGGGGATACCATGTAGCAGCATCGCGAAACGCTCGACGCCGAGCCCGAATGCGTATCCACTGACGTTTTTCCAGCCCACTGCTTTAAAGACGTTAGGATCGACCACGCCGCTGCCTAGCACCTCGAGCCAGCCCGTCTGCTTACAGACGCGGCATCCATGTCCGTGGCAGAAAATACAGCTGATATCGACCTCCGTACTCGGCTCCGTAAACGGAAAGAAGCTCGGGCGGAAGCGGACTTGGACGCTACCGAACATATAGCGCAAAAATTCCTCTAAAACGTATTTTAAATTTGCGAAGCTCACGCGGTCTCCCTGCTCGACTACGAGACCCTCCACTTGATGAAACATCGGCGTGTGGGTTAGATCCATATCGCGGCGAAATACCGCGCCGGGGGCGATCATGCGCACCGGCGGAGCTTTAAATTTCTCCATCGTGCGGATCTGAACGCCGCTGGTGTGCGTGCGTAGCAGCCGCCCGTCGTTTAGATAAAACGTATCTTGCATATCGCGTGCAGGGTGGTATTTGGGTAAATTTAGCGCCTCGAAATTATGAAAGTCGTCCTCGATGAGCGGGCCGCTTTCGACGCTGAAATTCTGCGCGATGAAGTAGTCAATGATCTTATCCATCGTCTCCATCACGGGGTGCAGCGCGCCGCAGCTTACGTTTTCGTTAAAAAGCGTGACGTCGCTCGCTTCATTTTTCATAGCCTCTTTTTGCTCCGCCTCTTCCAAGCTCGCCCTCTTTGCGGCGATGAGCTCGCTGAAATAATCGCGCTTTTCATTCGCGCTTACGGCAAGCTCTTTTTTCTGCTCGGGCACTGCGGATTTGAGCTCGGAAAAAAGCGCCGTTATGATGCCTTTTTTGCCGAAAAGCTCCAAGCGCACGGCTTCCAGCTCGCTTAGGCTCGATGCGGCGTCGATTTTTGCTTTAATCTCTTGCAAATTCTATCCTTGTGGTTAAATTAATGGCGCGATTGTAGTTAAAATTTGATAAAAGCTAGGTAAATTTGCGTGTTTGGATTTTTTGGCTATAATCGCGGCTAAATTTCAACCTTATAAAAGGATCTAAAATGAACGTCTTCGAAAAGATCGTAAACGGCGAAATCCCGTGCAACAAAGTGTTAGAGAACGATGAATTTTTGGCATTCCACGACATCAATCCAAAAGCGCCTATCCACATCCTGGCGATCCCTAAGAAATGCTACGAAAACTTCCAAGTAACGCCACCTGAAGTGATGAGCAAAATGAGCGCTTTTATCCAAGAAGTAACTCGCAAAATGGGGCTTGATAAGAGTGGATACCGTCTTGTTTGCAACTGCGGCGAAAACGGAGGTCAAGAGGTGATGCATCTGCACTTTCATATCCTGGGTGGAATAAAACTACCATGGGACCGCGTCAGCGACCGCAATACCGAAGAGAATTTTTAGGGCTAGAGCTTAAAGTCTACTTAAAATCAAAATTCCGTGAAATTGCAAAATTTTGCGGAATTTGCAAAATTCTTTGAAATTTTTAAAATTACGCTTCATTTATAAATACCGAAGTTTTAAAAATAATCAAAATAGTAAAACTACAAGCCAGAAAATTTATCATCAGACGCTAAAAAGAAATATAAATTTATCACAGACGATCTTTTAGCAAATGCCACTCTTTAGCTGCAAAGCCTTGGCTCTTAGAATTTTTACGGCTACGAAATTTGAAATCAGCAAGGAAATTTTAACGACGCGGCAAAATTTTAAATGAAACTGAGCTTTATAAAAAGAGTTATACTTTTACATGGCGAATGAGTTAGATTTAGATGATATGAAATTTAAAACCTACATGAATTTTGCTTTGAATGAGCGATTTAGCTTCAGTTTTCAAGCATAATTTAAAATTTTAGCGTGAAATTATAATCTTAGAATTTTAAAATTTTTTGAAATTTTAATATTAACTTTAATGGATTTTAGGGGCATGCGCCCCTAAAAATTTTGAAAGGATTTACGAGGATTATTTGCTTAGCATTGAGCTTAGCATCCATAGGCGTTTTTCATAATCGCCGTAGTGATCCTGCGCAATATTTGAAGTCGTATCGTCGCCCTCTTCTTCGGCAATCTCTTGAAGCTTTTTAAATTCTTTTACTAAATATTCATAGGCTTTTTTAACATCCTCAAGTACCTCAGATACGCTATAGCTGTCTTTTACGCTAATCGGAGCGTCTTTTGAAAGCTCAATTAGATCCTTAGCCTTAGTTACGGCCTTGCCACCTATTTGAAGCGCGCGCTCAGCCATATCGTCGAAAAGCTCGCCCATCTCGTCGTATGCTTTCTCGGTGTAAGCGTGAACCTGCGCGAATTGTAAGCCCTTAACATTCCAGTGATAATCGTGGAATGCAACAAAGAACGCATGAGCGTCCGCCTGAAGTTTGTTTAGTTGTTTTACTGTTTTTGACATTGTGTCTCCTTTATTTAAAATTGCTGTAATTATAGCAAGATTTTCTTAAATTATAATTATACTAAGTAATAAATTTTATCTTTTAGTGAAATTTTGAAATTAAATGGCTTTTAAATTTATCTACAATTTTTTTGAAATTTCAGCTATGCTGCATTATAATGCCGCATTATGAAAAACAAATTTATGATAACCATAACCGACCTTAACGGCTCTAGGAATTTTTTGCTCTCGCAAATCATCAAAAAGATCGCGTTATATTTGGTATTATTTGTTTTTACCGTTTTCGTCACGGGTGCGCTATATATCAGGTATCTGGGCTCTAAAATCGACAGCCTTTCGCGAACCAAAACCGAACTTAACGAGCTAAATCAAAAACTTCGCGACGGTATCGCGGCAAGTCAGATGGAATTTGAAGCCATCGAGGGTAAAATTTCGGATTTGGAGCATCAGTTTGGGCTTGATCCTGAGGAGGATGAGCGCGCGATCGACCGCCTATCTCACATCAAACCTACTTCCGAACAAGAGATCAAAGAGCGCGCGCAAAAGATCATCAACGAAAAATTCTCCGACGCGCTTATAAAAGAAATTTTTATGCAAATCCCAAACGGCAGGGTCATGCGCACTCATCAGCTCAGCGAGAAATTCGGCTGGCGCAACCATCCTATCTTAAAACGCAAGCAGTTTCACCCGGGCGTTGATCTACGTACGCCGCCTAAAACGCCTATCTACGCGCCTGCAGACGGCATCATCCAATACAGCGGCGCGGGTGCTACTGGCTACGGCAATCTAGTCGAGATTCGCCACAACTACGGCTTTACGACACGATATGCGCATTTGGATTCAAATTTAACTCGCAAAGTAGGCGAGTTCGTAAACAAGGGCGATCTCATCGCTTTTAGCGGCAACACCGGACTTAGCACCGGACCTCATCTGCACTACGAGATTAGATTTTTGCAGCTGCCGTTAGATCCGCTAAATTTTATCAACTGGAACGAAAAAAATTACAAAGAAATTTTTACTAAGGAGGAAGATGTCCCATGGCAATCTTTAATAAAGGCGATGCAAACACCGCTCAAACAACAATAATCTCGTCAGGCACGCTCATCAAAGGAGAGCTGCACCTGTCATGCATTTTGCATATCGATGGCAATGTCGAAGGCGACGTGATCTCCGATAACACCGTCGTCATCGGTAAAAACGGTACCGCGCGCGGCTCGATCAGGGCCAAACATATCGTA
>CAJPSJ010000133.1 GCA_905373295.1 uncultured Campylobacter sp.
GCGCATAAAATTTCACAGCGCGAGGGCTTAAACGCCTATCAAATTTAAAGGTTTAAAGGATGAAAATTGTTTTTTGAAGCAAAAGACGTGGCGGCACTGCAAAAGGCGGGCATCACGACGCTTTTGGATCTGGCGCTGCTTCTGCCCAAAAGCTTCGACGATCTAAGCGTGGGGGATGCGCCGTGCGCGGGCGAGAGCACGGCGGAGGTCGAGTGCCTCTTCCAGCACAGGCGCGGCTCGATGCTCATCGTCACGGCGCACTGCCTCAGCTGGGAGCGCGAGATCAAAATCGTGATCTTTAATGCCAAAAGCTGGCACTTCGGTGCCTTTAAGCGCGGCAAAAAATTTTTCATCCACGGCAAATGCGACGAGAGCTTCGGCTCGTGGCAGTTCGTAAACCCAAAAATCGTAAGCGAGCCGGGCAGGATCGCGCCCAAATACAAAGCCGCGCTGAGCGACGCGGCGGCGCAAAAGCTGATCAAAAAATATCTAAGTGCGTCCGCGCTTCTAGGCTGCGGACTGCGCGCGGACGAGGCGGCGGTACTGCTTGCGCTACACGAGAGCTCGCCGCGCAGCGTGCGAATGCTAGCCGCGCTAAATAGGCAGCTCAAAGAGGGCGGCGCGGAAAATTTCGGCGAGCGCGACGACGTTTCAAACAGCGGCAGAATTCCAAGCGGCAGTGAAATTTTAAGAGACGAAATTTCAAGCAGCGATAAAATTTTAAATGACGATGGAATTTCAGATAATAGCAAAATTCCAAGCCCGCAAAGCTCCGCCGTCGCCGAAATTTTAAACGGCAGATCGCAAAACGGTGAAATTTTTGAAGGTAAAATTTCAAACTATCCGCAAGGCGGCGGAGCTCTTGCCTGCGAAGCAATGCGCGGCACGGCGAATGAAATTTTAAGCGGAGAAATTCCAAAGGACGCGGAGACTTCACTTCTCCCGAGCCTCCGCGACGGCGGGATTACGAGCGATGAAATCTTAGACGGCGGTCAGCCTTGGGCGCGCTGTGCAGAGATTTATAACGATGAAAATTTTGACGTCCAAAGCGGCACTGATTTTCTTACCGCATACGGCGCTGAGGCGCACAAAGATGAAATTTCAGACGATCTTAAAACCGACAATGGCGCGGCTGCAAGCGGCGATAAAATTTCAAACGACCTAATATCTGACGTGCAAGCAGCACGGCCAGCAGATGCTCAAGCTGCGACCGCACAACCCATGCTAGAGCATGTCGCGACCGAGCAGTCCATAGCCGAGCAACAAAATTTAAGCGCCCAAGACGTAGATGCGCAATCCGCAGCTGCCCAAACTCAAGACATAGGTGCGCAAGCCGCAACAATCCAAATTTCAAGCCGAGTAGTGAGCGCGCAAGCCGCGACTACCCAAACTTTGAGCGCACAAGCTACGGGCGTGCAACCTGTATGCAATCAAACCAAAAATCTTCAGATGGTAGTAGCCGCGCGAATCGCAACCGCAGAGCCTATGATTGCTCAAATTGCAAGCGCCGCCGAGGCTGTTCAGGACGCGCTCGCCGTACCGATGAGCGCTTCACGCGATTGTGCCGTGCAACCTACGCATTATCAAACTGAAACTATCCAGACCGCAGCCGCCCAAGCTACAACCGCCATACCTACAATCGCTCAAATTGCAAGCGAGGCTGGAACTGTCCATGCCGCTAAGGCCGTCAGGAGCGCAGCCGTCGCAGAGATGAGCGGAGCTGAAATTTTACGCACGCTGAAATTTGTAGAAATTCTAAACTACCTGCAAAAGCTAAGCGCGAAAAAAACGAGCTTTCCTGCGCAAATTTACCCGCTGCACGACATCTCTGACTGGCTTGCCTCGCTTCCTTTTGAGCCTACGCGCGATCAATTAAGCGCGATAAAGGACATCGCTAGCGATCTGCAAAGCCCTCTGGCGCGCCGCCGCGTCGTCATGGGCGACGTAGGCAGCGGCAAGACGCTCGTCATCCTCGCTAGCGCGGCGATGAACTACCCGCGCATCAGCTATCTGATGGCGCCTACAAGCATCTTGGCCGAGCAGATTTACGCCGAGGCGCGCCGCCTGCTGCCGCCGCAGATCAAAGTCCTACTCGTAAAAAGCGGCGATCGCGAGCCGAATTTCGCAGACGCGCACCTTATCATCGGCACTCACGCCCTGCTCTACCACGAGCTCGCGCCGTCAAATCTCATAATGGTCGATGAGCAGCACCGCTTCGGCTCCAACCAGCGCGAAAAGATCGCGCGCCTCACCGAAAACGGCGAGTTTCGAGCGCATTTCATTCAGTTTAGCGCCACGCCGATACCGCGTACGCTAAGCATGATCCAGTCCGAGCTCGTGAGCTTTAGCTTTTTAAAACAGCTACCGTTTGAAAAGCAGATCAAAACCAAAATTTTGCAAAACGACGGATTTACGGGCTTTATGCAGGATCTGCGCCGTGAGCTCGCCGCGGGCAATCAAGCAATCATCGTATATCCGCTAGTGCAGCAAAGCGAAAGCTCGGTCTATCAAAGCCTTGAGGAGGCGGCGCCGTTTTGGAAGGCTCAATTTCCCGATGTGCTGATCACCCACGGCAGCGACAAAGACAAGGAGGAGATCCTGCGCCGCTTCCGAGACGAGGGGCGACTGCTGATAACAACGACGATCGTTGAAGTGGGCATCTCGCTGCCGCGGCTTAGCGTCATTTTAATCGTGGGCGCCGAGCGGATGGGGCTCGCGTCGCTTCATCAGCTGCGCGGACGCGTCGGACGCAAAGGCCAGGCAGGGCGCTGCTACCTCTACACCAAGCTCAAATCCCCGCCGCAGCGCCTGCGCGAGTTTGCAGCGACGCTGGATGGATTTAAGGTCGCAAATATCGATCTGAAAAACCGCCAAGGAGGCGATCTACTGGGCGGCTCGGTGCAGCACGGCGCGATGTTTGCGTGGTATGATTACGAAGAGGACGTAACGGCGGCGGCAAAACAGCGACTAAAGGACATATGACGGGGTGCATGAAATTCTACGAGATGCGATAGAATTTAAACGTAATTTTAGTCGCGGCAAAATTTTACGAAGCGAATGTGATTATGAGGTAATGGGCGATCTGATATAAAATTTGAAATTTCACGGCGCAGATTGCATCGAATAAAATTTAGAGCTTTACCAAGCGTCGTTTGCTTTTAATTTCTAAAATTTATGCAACTTAAAGTCCAAAAAAAGGAGAGCAAAATGGCTTACGTGACCTACGACAAGGCAAAATGGCACTGGGGTGCGAAAAATGCGCCGACCGACATCCCGCAGGAAAACGGCGCGACGCACATCGCGTTTTTCTTCCGCTGGTGCATGGAGCGCAAGCTCTATTCCAAGGACTTTGCGGCGGATTTCGCGGACGATATAGCGCGGATGGACGATAGCTTTGATTATCGCGGGTATTTCTTTGGCGCCATGGACGGCGTGCTAAGCAGCGAGGAGCTAAACACCGCGGGCAAGGCCTTTGCGAAGGCCTACTACACTACGGACCGCACGAAATTTGCCAAAACGCACGGCTGGTATTTGCAAGATTACGACGATTTCGTCGCGCGCAAATTCGGCGATAAAAACTTCGACAACGCCTATTTTTACATAGAAAACTCGCCGCAAAATTACGCCGAGATCAAAGAGATCATCGATCGCCGCTACGAGGAATTCTTGGCTATGAAGGCGGCGAAGTAGGACTTGCCGTATTAAATTTTAACCGATATCCGCACAAATTTAGCGCCGCCAGGAGGGGACGAAGCGAGCCGTCTTAGGTTTGTTTTACACAAAAAAGTGGCGAAACGATCTCGCCGTTTAAATTTTTAACCGAGATTTGCGGCAAAGTAATAACTGCCGCTCAAATTTTAAGGGCCCGCAGCGGGTTGCTCTTCCGCACAGCTTAGAATTTCGCGCGGCATTTAGATCTATCTCGCCGCTTGCGGGCGGGCGAGGTTTGAACCCCGAAAGTAATGAAATTTCGTAATCTGCTTAAAGCAAACAAGTCCAAACCCATACGGTGCGCGGCTTAAAATTTCCGCACGGCGTTTAGATTTGTCCGTGTCGCTTGCGGCGCGCAGTTTTACTCGCGCTTTCGTAATATCAAAGCAAGCGGGCGCAAGGTATCACGGAGCGCGCTTCACAAACAGATCCCGCTCCCGAAAGAATTTTAAGGCTCCGTTTTTACATAGACGGAGCCGTACGGCACGAGCGGATTAAAATTTGCAAATGGCGCAAGAGGATTAGAATTCGCAAATGGTATAAGTGGATTAGAATTTGCGCGCGAGGCGAGTAAATTAAATTTTACAAGCCGTGCTCGCAGGCTGCGTATGTGCAAAAGAGTGCGAGCGGCAGGGCTTATTCATCTCTTAAGCCTAGCTCGCCAACGAGCCTGTATGTGCGAGCGAGAGCGGCGACCGCGCTGTAATTGGAATTTCAAGTCGCGCCGTATGCGAAATTTTAAGTCGCGCGGCGATAGCAGGCTTGCAAACGGCCCGCCTTTTGATTGCGCGAGCAGACGCTTCGGACGCGAGGTATGCTATAATTTCGCGAAATTTTAAATTGACGCCAAAGGAGCAAAGATGGACAAGAGGGTGCCTACTTATCTAGCAAATCACGTATTTAACGTGACCCGGGACGATTATCTAAATGTCCAAGTCAGATCCGGCGCGGGCGGCGAATACTTTGAAATTTATTATTTCGGCGAGCTTTTTCGCGACGAAGCTTTGCCGAACGATTACATCGCCGATCTCTACGACGACGAGGACGAGCTCGTGCCGTGCAAGCTCGTAGCCAAATGCGTGAAAACGGGCGAGGAAATTTTACTTTTTGACGGCGCTACGCACGGCTACAACGCGATGTTTTGCGACGAGCTTGACGCAGAAAAAGTAGCCCGCCGCGAACTAAGTGAAATTAACCTACCGCCGCGTAAAATCCATCTAAAATTCGGCTACAATATCGATTACGACGACGAAATGGACGAATACGAAACGGACGAGAGCGGCAAAGTCCTGCTGATAAACGGCGGGACCGCCTCGTGGGATGAGGTTAAGGCAAACGGCTTTGATTATATCGCCGTAAGCTGCGAGGACGAAGCGGGCAAGGTTACGGAGATACTTTCGCTTGAGCTTGCATAGGCGATTGAAATTTAGCGACCTTTGAGGTTTGCCTTTTTATCCGTACTTTGCCGAATTTAATTTATCACGAAGCGTATTTTAATTCTGCGGCGCGCGATGCAAATAAGCAGAATCGATACGAAGCGGCAGCAGCAGGGCTTAAAATTTAGGTAAATTTAACTATAATCGCCGCAAAAATTTGAAAATTTTAAAATTTCACAAAGGATTTCATAGATGATCAAGGCACTCCGCGGTATGAACGATATTTCAGGCGAGCAGGCGCGCATCTACTCGCAAATTTTAAACGTGTGCGAGCGCGTGGCGCGCAATTA
>CAJPSJ010000134.1 GCA_905373295.1 uncultured Campylobacter sp.
ATTCCATTTTTAAATTTGGATGCAGAATTTAAGCTTGCATTTACTCAAAGACTATAAAATTACGAGCTAAATAAATTCCAAGGATTTTTTATGACAAATCTA
The DNA here is from genome assembly GCA_905373295.1 of uncultured Campylobacter sp. Classification (GTDB taxonomy): domain Bacteria; phylum Campylobacterota; class Campylobacteria; order Campylobacterales; family Campylobacteraceae; genus Campylobacter_B. Next base: position 103 of record CAJPSJ010000134.1, read on the forward strand.
AGTAAAATTCTATCCGCTCTCCTATTTATCGCGTTTATCGGCGGCTGCAGTGGCAAAGGCGACGGCGAGCTTTTTAATCTAAGCCCCGAGGCATGGTATTCTAAAATTTTAGAAGATATAAACAACGCCAGCATGGAGGATGCCGAGAAGCATTACACTAGCTTTTCTAGCGAGCATATCGCCTCTCCGCTGCTTGAGGAGATGACACTCATTATGGCGTGGGCTTTTGTGGAGGATGAAAACTATGAGAAAGCAAACAAATACCTAGACGAATATATCCGTCTCTACGGCACGACGCAAAAGATCGAATACGCAAGATTTCTAAAGATCAGAGCAAATTTCGATTCCTTTAGCCGCCCAAATCGCAACCAAAAGCTAATGCTAAACAGCATCGACGAAATTCGAAAATTTATAGCTGAATATCCACAGAGCGAGTATCGTCCGCTACTTGAGACAATGCTAACGAAGCTCAGACTTGCCGAGCATCAGCTAAATATCGACATCAAAGATCTTTACCAGCGCACCGACCGCGAAAGTTCTGCCAAAATTTACGAGCAGCGCATCGAAGAGTCCCCGCTAAACGGCACCGACGTCATCAAACCGCGCTCGCCTTGGTACCGCGCGATTTTTGAGTAGGAGGAGCGATGCAACTGATGCAAAATACAACCTTCCCGAGCGATCTACCTATCATCGTCGAGGACGAGCTATTTTTATATCCCTTTATGATAGCGCCCCTTTTCATCGGCGACGAGCATAACAAAAAGGCTCTCGATCTAGCCGCTAAAAACGAATCTATGATAATGGTCGTAAGCTCAAAGTCGGAATTTAGCGGCGATAGAAGCTTCGGCGGTATCTACAACGCAGGCGTCGTGGGCTCTGTGATGAGAACCGTGCCGCTTCCGGACGGTCGGGTTAAAATTTTATTCCAAGGCGCACTAAAAGGCAAAATCGTAAAAGAAATTTCACAAGATCCGCTAATCGCTACCGTCGATATCATCCACGACGAACGCGGCAACGACCAGAAATTAGACGCACTGGTAAGCGTGCTGAAGGAAAAAACCAAGACGCTTAGCACTCTTACGCATTTTTTCCCGAACGATCTGCTAAAAACCATCGACGACGGCACCGACGCCGCGCGCGTCTGCGATCTCATTTTAAGCGCACTGCGCCTAAAAAAGCAGGTAGCCTACTCATTTTTTACCGAGAGCAACTTGCAAAAGCGCCTTTTCAACCTAATCAACTACATCTCCGACGAGATCGAAGCGCAGAGGCTCGAAAAGGAGATCAAAAGCAAGGTTCATTCCAAGATCGACAAGACGAACAAGGAGTATTTTTTAAAAGAGCAGCTCAAACAGATCCAAAAGGAGCTCGGCGGCGATGCCGATCGCGACGTCGAGATCGAGGAGTACCGCAAAAAACTGGAAGCCAAAAAGCCCTATTTGGGCGAGGATGCCTACAAAGAGATCAAAAAGCAAATCGATAAATTTGCCCGCTTGCACCCCGATAGTGCCGATGCGGGGCTCGTGCAGAGCTATCTGGACTGGGTTTTGGAGGTACCTTTTGAAAAGACCGCCAAACACAAGATGTCCATCGAGAGCGTTACCGCTCAGCTAAACAAAGACCACCACTCTCTGCAAAAGCCCAAGGCGCGCATCGAGGAGTATTTCGCGCTAAAGCAGCTTTTGGAGCTTCGCGGCACAAGCGGCAAGAAGAGCAAAGAGGACGGCAAAAACGGCGGCGCGATCTTGTGTTTCTACGGCCCTCCCGGCGTGGGCAAGACGAGCCTTGCGAACTCTATCGCGACCGCGCTTAAGCGCAAACTTATCCGCATCGCCTTAGGCGGGCTTGAGGACGTAAACGAGCTACGCGGACACCGTCGCACCTACATCGGCGCGATGCCGGGCCGCATCGTGCAAGGGCTCATCGAGGCAAATCAGATGAACCCCGTCATCGTGCTTGATGAGATCGATAAAATTTCAAGCTCATACAAGGGCGATCCGACGGCGGTTCTACTTGAAATTTTAGACCCGGAGCAAAACTCGAGCTTTAGGGATTACTATCTAAATTTTAACATCGATCTTAGCAAGATCGTCTTTATCGCCACGGCAAACGACGTATCTCTCATACCCGCGCCGCTGCGCGATAGGATGGAGTTTATCGAGCTTAGCTCATACACGCCGCAGGAGAAATTTCAGATCGCCAAGGACTATCTGATCCCTCAGGAGCTGCAACGCCACGGCCTCAAAGCCGCCGACGTAGCGATCAACTCCACAGCCCTTTCCGAGATCATCGAAGAGTACACGCGCGAAAGCGGCGTGCGAAACCTGCGCCGCCAGATCGCTGCGATCTTCCGCAAGGTCGCGGTTAAAATTTTAAAAGACAAAGAGTTTAAAAAGATCGTCGTGACGACGAAAAATTTAAGCGAATTTCTAAATAAAAAGGTTTTCGAGATCGACGAGGTTGAAAAATGCGATCAAATCGGCATCGTAAACGGGCTTGCGTGGACTGCGGTAGGCGGCGACGTGCTCAAGATCGAAGCGGTCAAGATCAAAGGCAAGGGCGCGATGACGATCACGGGCCAGCTCGGCGACGTGATGAAAGAATCCGCGCAGATCGCCTTTAGCGTCGTGAAGGTGCTGATCGACGAGGGCAAGCTCAAAGCCGCTCAAGACGCGAAAGCGGGCGCGGCAAAAGCCTCACGCGCGGGCAAAAACTCCGCATTGCGCGCAAATGGCGGCGCAGCGTCTAAAAGCCCTGCGGCGGCGCAAAATTTAGGCGCGGAGGAAAGCTCCGAAAGCTCGGAGCAGATTTATAATAAATTCGACCTTCACATCCACGTGCCCGAGGGCGCAACGCCGAAGGACGGACCGAGCGCGGGCATCACGATGAGCACGGCGATCGCGTCGATTTTAAGCGAGCGCGAGGTGCGCGCCGATCTAGCGATGACGGGCGAGATCACGCTAAGCGGCAAGGTACTGCCGATCGGCGGGCTTAAGGAGAAGCTCATCGCCGCGCATAAAGCCAAAATCGCCGATGTTTTGATCCCGCGCAAAAACTACGAGCGCGACCTGGCGGAGATCCCCGACGAGGTCAAAAACGATCTGAAAATAACGCCGGTAGATCGGATCGAAGAGGTGCTGAAGCTGGCGCTGGTCTAAATTTAAAGCGCCGCTTTAAATTTGACCGCTTTAGCCACGCGTTTCGGTGAAATTTTAAAATATTTGTAGCGGCGTGAAATTTTACCTGCGTAAGATTTCTTCCACGCAAAATTTTGCCTGCGTAAAACCTATCCGCATGCGTTAAATTTCTAAAATTCTTGCGATAGATTTTATGCTCGTCTGAGATGGCATGGAATTTTTGCATAACGAAGCCTTGACGCGCTTGCGACAAAATTTCTCGCAGCAGTTACGACGAACGTTAAATTTGTAGAATTTCGTATCCACGCAATCGCGTGATGATATGAAATTCTATGACCGCATAAAATTTCAGCTCCGCTTCTAGCGCAAAATTTTATGAAATTTACCTCGCTAAAGGAATAAAATGTTTGATTTTAAAAAAGAGTTTAAAGAGCTTTACGCACCTAAACAGGCGCCGCAAATTTTAACCGTCCCGCCTGCAAATTTCGTCTGCATCCGCGGCGAGGGCGACCCGAACGAATCAGGCGGCGCGTATCAGCGCGCGATAGAGGTGCTCTACGCCGTGAGCTACGCGCTAAAAATGAGCTACAAAACCGATTATAAGATCGATGGCTTTTTTGAGTACGTCGTGCCGCCGCTAGAGGGGTTTTGGCGACAAAGCGGCTCGGCTGATGGAGCGGCGAACTACGCCCGAAAGGGCGATTTTAGCTGGATTAGCGCGATTAGGCTGCCTGATTTTATCACGCGAGAAAATTTCGACTGGGCGGTGCGGCAGGCTACGCAGAAAAAGAAGCTGGACTGCGGCATGGCGGAGTTTTTAAGGATAGACGAAGATCTTTGCGCGCAAATTTTACATGTGGGTAGTTTTGATGATGAGCCCGGGAGCGTTGCTAGAATAGACGAGTTTATCGCCGCAAACGGCTATGCAAAGGACTTTAGCGAGCAAAGAACGCATCACGAAATTTACCTAAGCGATCCCAGAAAAACAGACCCGCAAAAATGCAAAACGATAATCAGGCTCCCGATTAGGAAAATTTAGCGGCGATTGCTATAAGTGCAAAAATAAATGGATAATAATGAAAGAATTTGAAGTAGAGATTGTCGAAATTTTGGCTAAAAAAGTTGTGATTAAAGCGAAAAATAAAGAAGAAGCGTGTAAGATCGCACAGACGGCTTACGAAAATTGCGAGATCGTTTTGAGTGCAGAGGATTTCGTTTGTGCGGATTTTAAAACGACGGTCGCGGACGAGCCGAAAACTAAATTATAGGGATTTTATGGAAATGAATTTAATGTAACCCGTCTCACGATTTTCGTAAAAAAATTTCTCATTTTTCACCTTAATGTAAAATCAATAAGATATTTTGCATTAATAACAAAAACACAATAAATGCCGTATAATATAACCAGACAAAAAACAAAAAAGGTAGTGAAATTTATGAAAAAGACAGAATTGATTGATGTTATAGAAGCACAAGAAAATAATTTTTATAAAGATGGAAATATATTTTTACTAAAAAAAGACAATGAGTTCATTGATGGTGATCTCAGAACCGCAAAAATAGATGATGAGAAATTAGATATAAATGGTATGAAGATAAAAATTATATCATCACTATTTAAAAGACAAGAGGGGGTTTCTAGTTATTGGAGCATATATGAATTTGCAAGTGTTGGATTTAATGAGACAAGAGAAGGCTACTATAAGCTATGGATACCTTGTGAAAATGCCAGTAGTAAACATCTTAATTTATTTGATCATTTTGGTAGTGATATATTTGCACATGGGTCTTACGGTAGTTTGAATGATTATTTAAAATTTAATATTAAAGAAAAATATACATTTTCATTTTTTTATCATACTTATAATTTTTTAATTATAGATTGTGAGGAAAAAATCACCTTCAAAGAGTTTGATGAGTATTGCAGGGTTATATTATCTGCAATTGGTTTCATTACCGGCTTTATACAGATGGATAGAGGTTATTATTTTGAAGACGGTGATTTAGAATGTTCGGAATACAAAAATTTTAAATATACAAGTAGTTTTTCTCCTACTTATAAAAGTAGCTTTTACACAATAGAAGGAAATCCGCATAAATATTGCTTCTCAAATAAAAAAGTTGATATCAACGAAAAAAATAAAAAACTCAACAAAAAAGATTTTGA